>NZ_LCWL01000062.1:0-13876 GCF_001441695.1 Alishewanella sp. WH16-1
ATTAACTGATCGGCATTACGCCATAACGGCGCCTTTGTTGCTGGATGTTTAGATCTTACTGACAAGCCTGCGCAGTATTATCGCTAACACGCTGGATCCGCGCATCGGCCAGGCTCAGGTTTAGCTCGCCGGCGCTTTCTATCGTCAGCACATTAAATACCTGTGCCAAATTCAGCCCTTGCTGTTGTAAACAACTGATGCTGATTTGCAGCGTTTGCCATTCGCCTTCTGGCATTGCGGCCAGTGCTGGCGCAATATTCTGACTACCACGGCAGGCTTCGCCACAGCTCATACTGAGCGCGACTTGCTCCGGCACGGCGCCGCGGCGCATTAGCTGCAGTGTCAGTACACTGTCGGCGTTGCCAAATGCACGCAAATCCCGTGGGAAAGGGCTACCGAAGTTCAGGCCGGCATTCGCCTTACCGCTAAATTCAAAGCGGCGGGCATCTTCCTGTACCTGATTATCAAAGGTACGGCTACGAATAGCACCAAACTCCTGCACACTACTGGTTACGCCAATACGCTCGGTGCCACTCAGTAGCTGTAACTGCCAGGGGGAGCGTGGTGCGCGTTCAAAGATCACCATCTCGCTATTGGCGGCAGCATCACCGCTATCTTCTGACAGCGTGTTACTCAGGGTGCTGGCATCGCCATAGCGCAGGCCAAAACCGTAGGGCAGCAGCGGCTGATAGTCAGCATCACCAATATTGACAGTACTTTGCTGTGGTGTTGCTGGCCAGGAGAAGGATAACTTGCCGTGGAAATCATATTGCACCTCTCCGGCAGCATTGCGCAGGATCACATCAGCTACGCCCTCGCCTTCACTACCCGGCAGCCAGACTGCAACAAAGGCATCTGAGGCATTGAGCTCCGGATTGACCCACATCGGCCGGCCACTGATAAAGAGTGACACCACTGGAATGCCCTGCGCCTTTAACTGTTGCAGCAGCGCCAGATCAGTTTTATTACCGCGCTGATATTCCAGGTTATCCAGATCACCATTGCCTTCGGCATAGGGTTCTTCGCCAAAGACCACGATAGCGACATCGGGTTTTTCCGTAAAGCTGCCATCACTTGATAACTCAACCTGCCCACCTGCGGCCGTAACCTGGCGGGCGATACCACCATAAATCGAAGTGCCGCCTGGGAAATCTTCATTAGTATTACCGGTACCCTGCCAGCTGATGGTCCAGCCGCCGGATTGCTGGCCGATATTATCGGCGCCAGGGCCGGTGACCAGAATACGTTGCTGCGGTTTCAGCGGCAGTAACTGCTCGTTATTCTTTAACAGTACCAGCGACTGGCGCACGGCATCGCGGGCCACGGCGCGGTGTTCTGGCGCACCGATTAACTCGGTACGGCCGGCCAGTGGGCGCTGTGCCGGGCTTGGCTTATCAAATAAGCCAGCACGTTTTTTCACGCGCAGAATACGCCGTACGGCATCATCAATCCGCGCTTCTGGGATCGCGCCGGTTTTTACCTGCTCAATCAGATTGTAATAAAGCGGCTTCCAGGCGGCGGTCGGCACCATATACACATCCAGGCCGGCATTTGCTGCCTGGGCGCAGTTATCATTAGTACAACCCGGGATCTGGCCATGACCATTCCAGTCGCCAACGATAAAACCATCAAAACCCATCCGATCTTTGAGTACCTCGGTCAGCAGGTAGCGATCGCCATGAATTTTACTGCCATTCCAGCTATTAAAAGACGCCATCACTGTCTGCGCGCCAGCTTCTAAACCGCCGACATAGCCCTGGGCATGGATGCGGAACAGTTCTTCTTCGCTGACCTCGGTATTACCCTGATCGACACCGCCGGTAGTACCGCCATCGCCGACAAAGTGTTTCACCGTACTGATCACCCGCCGTTCGCTGAGGAAATCCTGATCGGCGGCACCTTGTAAACCCCGCACGATAGCTGCGGCGTAATCGCGCACGATATCCGGATTCTCGGAGTAACTTTCGTAGGTGCGGCCCCAGCGGTCATCGCGCACTACGGCCACTGTCGGCGCAAACACCCAGTCGATACCGGTCGCCATCACTTCGCGAGCTGTGGCTTCAGCGATTTGTTCAATCAGCGCCGGATTGTTCGCGGCACCTAAACCGATATTGTGTGGAAAAATGGTCGCGCCGATCACGTTATTGTGGCCGTGTACGGCATCGGTACCCCACATGGTTGGAATAGCGACGCCATCGATACTGGCATCCATTGACGCCTGATACATGGCTTCGGCTAAGGCAATCCAGTCGGCCGGGGTGGCGTATTTGTTGTCATTCGGGAAGGCGCCGCCACCATTTAAGTAGGAGCCAAAGCCGTATTTGCGCATGTCCTCTACGGTGATATCACGGATTTCCGGCTGAATCATCTGGGCAATTTTTTGCTCCAGCGTCATCTTGCTCATTAACTCGCTAATCGCTTGCTCCATCGCCTGGTCTTGCGGTACCGGCAGTGTTAAGGCGGGCCAGACCGGCGGTTTGGCACTTTCGCGGGCCACCGGTGTCGGGGCCTCGCTGCAGGCGGTCAGTAGCAGGCTGCCACTGGCAGAAAGCATCAACATGGCCATAGTGGTTTTCTTTATCTTCATCCGTTATTCCTTCGTTGTAACCGGAGTTTGCGGGATACAGCCTTTCAGACCATAGAAAGCAATATACAGGTAACATACCAGCGGTAATACAAAAGCTAGTTGCACCCCGATCTGGTCAGCCAGCATGCCCTGCAGCACAGGTAAAATAGCGCCGCCAACAATCGCCAGGCACAGAATGCCCGATCCCTGGCTGGTATATTGTTTCAGACCTTGCAGCGCCAGGCTGAAAATGGTTGGAAACATAATTGAATTACACAGGCCGACCAGCAGTAAGGACCACATTGCCAGCTTGCCAGAGGATAAAATTGTTAAGGCCAGCAACAGCACGGCCATTAGTGCATTAAAGGCCAGAACTTTGCCCGGATTCAGCTTTTGCATTACCGCAGCGCCAATAAAACGTCCAACCATAGCACCGCCAAAGTACCAGGAAATATAGTGTGAGGCGGCTGCTGTGGTCATACCGCCGATTTCCGGTTGTGACAGATAAATGGCCAAAAAGCTGCCGATACCGACTTCGGCACCAACATAAACAAAGATACCAATAGCGCCCAGCACTAAATGCCGTTGCTGCCAGGCTTTACCGCCCAGTGGCAGGGCTGCTGCCGGATCTTTTTTACCCATAGCTGGCAGTTTTAACCAGGCGAAAATAATGGCTAGCAGTATCAGGCTGGCGGCCAGGATTAAATAAGGCACTTGCACCGTTGATTCGGTAACGGCACCCGGCACCGGCTCAGGCGCATTCATACCGCCGAAGATTAGCCAGGCACCGAAGAAGGGCGCGACTGTGGTACCCAAAGAGTTAAACGCCTGAGTCATCGTTAAGCGGCTGGAGGCGGTTTCTGGTTTGCCCATTACGCTGACATAAGGATTCGCCGCCACCTGTAAAATAGTAATACCCGAGGCCAGTACAAAGAGTGCAAACAGGAACATGGCATAGACATGCATTTCAGCTGCCGGTAAAAACAACAAACAACCGGCGCCGGCGATTAACAAACCGGTGACGATCCCCGATTTATAGCCAATGCGGCTGACCAACATACCGGCCGGGATCGAGACCACAAAATAAGCGCTAAAAAAGCAGAACTGGATCAGCATCGCCTGGGTGTAGTTCAGATCGAACAGCAGTTTTAAATAGGGGATCAAAATGTCATTTAAGCAGGTAATAAAACCCCACATAAAAAATAATGAGGTTAATGCCGTTAACGCAAAGCGGTAGCTGGTTGGCGCGCCTGGCTGCGCAGCAGCGTCTGGCGTAATAATGGGTGTGGCAGCCATAAGGGTTCCCTTGTCGTTTCTGTTTTAATTGACGTTCGGCAAAGCGGCGTCTAGTATTAATGTAAGCGCTTTCATTTATAGCACACCTGCCGCTGAGCGCAATATTTTTTGGTGCTATTGTGCAAAAAGCATGTGCAAAAACTAGACAGAAGAAGCCTCTATGCAGAAGATTGTATTAGCCGAAAATTCACCGCTGTTACGCTCAGATTTTATCTTTGGTGTCGCCACCGCCGCCTTTCAGATTGAAGGTGCCGCCGAGAGTCGCGAGCCCTGTATCTGGGATACCTTTTGCGCCGAGCCTGGCCGGATTCGTGACGGCTCTGATGGGCTGGTAGCCTGCGATCATCTGAACCGCTGGCGTGATGATATTGAATTGATTAGCGGTTTAGGGGTGGATGCCTATCGCTTTTCTGTGGCTTGGGGCCGGGTGATCCGCGCCGATGGCAGTGTTAACCAGGCCGGCCTGCAGTTTTATCTGGATTTACTTGCTGAGTTGGAAGCACGGCAGATTAAAGCTTTTGTGACCTTATACCATTGGGATTTGCCGCAATATCTGCAAGACAAGGGCGGCTGGCTAAATCGGGACACTGCCTATCGTTTTGCCGAATATGCCGAGGTGGTCAGTCAGGCCTTTGGTGATAAAGTTTACTCTTATGCCACCTTAAATGAGCCATTCTGCAGCGCCTATCTGGGTTATGAGGCCGGTATTCATGCGCCGGGTGAACAAAACCGCCAGCATGGCCGGCAGGCGGCGCATCACCTATTGCTGGCGCACGGTCTGGCTCTACAGGTGTTGCGCCGTAACTGTCCAAAGGCATTAAATGGCATAGTACTGAATTTCAGCCCTTGCTTTGCTGCGACCGAAGTCAAAGCCGATCAACAGGCCGCCTGGTTGGCCGATCAGTATCATAATCAGTGGTATCTGCAACCTTTACTGGAAGGTAGCTATCCGGATTTGAGTGCCTACCTGGCGCCAGCTGAATTGCCGCAGATCGCTGAGGGCGATCTGCAGATTATTGCCCAGCCGCTGGATTTTCTCGGCATTAATTACTATACCCGTACCGTGTTTACTGCCGGTAAAGATGGCTGGTTTCATGATGTTAAACCGACACAACCGCCACTGACCGACATGGGTTGGGAAATTTACCCGCAAGGGTTAACGGAAATTCTGTTGCAGCTACATCAGCGTTATCCGCTACCGCCGGTCTACATTACCGAGAATGGCGCGGCCATGGTCGATCAATTGGTAGAGGGTGAAGTACAGGATACTGACCGACTGGCGTATTATCAAAGCCACTTAGTGGCAACCGAGCAGGCCATTGCTGCCGGCGTGAACGTGCGCGGCTACTTTGCCTGGAGTTTGCTGGATAATTTTGAATGGGCCGAGGGTTATGCCAAGCGTTTTGGTATAGTCTATGTCGATTACGCCACTCAGCAGCGCATTGTGAAAGCCAGCGGCCGGGCATTGCAGCAACTTTGGCAAAGCAGAAAATAATAATAAGCAGCGCACTGCAACAGGGTAGAATTATGCTGACCAAAAAAGAAAAAATCGCTTATGGCCTTGGCGATACTGCCAGCAACATCATCTTTCAGACGGTGATGTTGTTTTTAACTTTTTTTTATACCGATATTTTTGGTATTTCGCCGGCGGTGGTCGGCACCATGTTTCTAGTGGTGCGGATTATCGATGCCATCACCGATCCGCTGATGGGGGCGCTGGCAGATAAAACCCAAAGCCGCTTTGGCCAATACCGGCCTTATCTGTTGTATTTGGCGCTACCCTTTGCTTTTATTAGCGTATTGGCCTTTACTACGCCGGATTTATCGCCCAGCGGCAAAATCTGGTATGCCTTTATCACCTATACCCTGCTGATGCTGGCCTATACCGCTATCAATATTCCTTATTCGGCATTGGGCGGCGTGCTGACTGCCGATCCGGATGAGCGGGTGTCGGTGCAATCCTACCGCTTTGTGTTTGGTATGCTGGGTGGCTTGCTGGTTACTGCCTGCACCCTGCCCCTGGTGAGTTTTTTTGGGCAGGGCGATCAGGCCAAAGGGTATCAGCTGACGATAGCGGCAATGAGCGTGCTGGGAGTGCTGCTGTTTTTACTCTGTTTTAAGGGTACGCGCGAACGGGTTAAGCCACCTGCCGATCAGCAACTGACGTTAAAAACCGGGCTGAAGGCATTGTGGCAAAATCCGGCTTGGCGGGTGTTGAGTCTGGCTGCGCTGGTGTTATTAACCGGTATGGTACTGAAAAATACTTTGGTTATTTACTATGTGAAGTACTTTTTACTGCGCGAAGATCTGGTCACCACCTTTATGACACTCGGCATGCTGGGTAATATCGCTGGCTGTGCCTGTGCCCAGTTTGTGGCGGCGCGGGTAGATAAGGTGAAAGCCTATATTGCCCTGCAGCTGCTGGCCGCCTTACTCTGTGCCGCTGGCTTTTGGGTTGGCAGCAGTCAATGGCAGTTAGCGATTGTGCTGCATATTGCCTGGTGTTTCTTCTTACAAATGGCCACCCCGATGCTGTGGGCAAAAATGGCTGATGTGGTAGATTATGGCCAGTGGTTAACCGGTGTGCGCACCACCGGCCTGGTGTACTCGTCGGTGGTATTTTTTATTAAGCTGGGCCTGGCAGTGGGTGGGGCCTTGGCAGGTTGGTTACTGGCGTTTTATCAGTATCAACCGGCGGCAGAGCAAACGGCGGTAACGCAACAGGGTATTTTATTAAGCTTTACGCTACTGCCGGCGCTGGGTTCCGTATTGGTCGCCTGGATTATGCGCTATTATCCGCTGCATCGGCAGCAGGTAGCACAGGTATCGGCCGATCTGGCAGCGCGCGAAGCGGCAGTGAGAGTCTGATTGAGGAAAGGATAAGTTCGCACTATGGCGACGATTTACGAAGTATCCAAGCTGGCTGGAGTGTCACTGGCCACCGTATCAAGGGTGATGAACAATAATACGCCGGTTAAGGAGTCGACCCGGCGTAAGGTGCTGGATGCGATGGCACAGCTGGATTACCGGCCAAATAGTATCGCGCAGTCGCTGGCTTCGAATCGTTCAAACAGTATCGGGGTGCTGGTCTCGGAACTGCACGGTCCATTCTATGGTGCCATGCTAACCGGTATTGAAGCCGAATTTCGTGCGGCCGGCAAACATGTGATCATTACCGCAGGTCACAGTGATTTGGCCACCGAGCAAGACGGCATTGAGTTTTTGAAAAGCCGTAATTGTGATGCACTGATCCTGCATGTCGAAGCGGTATCAGACGACTATCTGCTGGCGCTGGCTGCTGAAGAGACGCCCTTTGTATTGCTTAACCGTCATATTCCGGCTATTGCTGACCGTTGTATTAGTCTTAATAACGAGCTGGGTGGTTATCTGGCCACCCGGCACTTGCTGCAGCAAGGGCACCGGAAAATTGCCTATATTGCCGGCCCGATGTGGAAAACCGACGCCCGCGATCGTTATCATGGCCATCAGCGCGCGCTGGCGGAATATCAGCTTACTGCCGATCCGGCATTATTTTTTGAAGGTGATTTCCGCGAAACCGGTGGCAGCAAGGGCTTAGAGAGCCTGCTGAAAACGGGTAAAACCTTTAGTGCGCTGGTCTGTGCCAACGATGAAATGGCATCGGGCGCCATTACTGCCGCGCGTGAGCTGGGGCTTAACATTCCGCAGCAGCTGTCGGTAATGGGCTATGACAATGTCAATTTTGCCTATTACACCTATCCGAAGCTGTCGACTATCGATTATCCAATTAGTGCCATGGGGCAGATGGCTGCCCGCTGGGTACTGCGTGAAGTTTACCAATATGATGGCAACGAGGTACAGCAGGTATTTGAGCCAGCACTGATTAGCCGTGACTCTGTGCTGGCTGTGTAAGCGAATGGCTAGGAGCAGTTGCTACGTAACCAGCGCCCTTGCTGACTCATTTGCATCTGTTCCTGTTGGCCCTCAAAGTCACTGCTAAAGCTGGCTGAACCCTGATAAGTTTTGCGATCGATAATCAGCATTTCACCGCTGCCACTGCTTGGTGGCTCCGAGCTGCACTGGAAGGTAAAGCTAAAGCGGTTTTTATCCTGCTGAGTCAGTTGTTGCTTGCAGCCTTCCTGCTCCGGCAGCTTGCCCTGTTTTAGATCTTCAGCGGTCATACAAACTTCGACACTGCCGGTCATACCATCAAAGCTCATCCCTTGCGCCTTGAGCATGTCCAGCATCATCTGCCGCTGCGCTTCTGGCAACGCCGCCAATTGCTGCTGCACTTCCTGCATCATCTGCTCTAACCGGCCGCTTTGGCTGCTGACTTTAAAGCTGTGTTGCCACAGGCCCGGCTCTAAATCGAGTTCGATGTTTTGCGCTAAAGTTGTTGCTGAGTACCACCCTGTAACCACAAAAAAGGGGATTAAAACTGACTTTTTCATGACGACCTCCATCTACGTTAGCACTGAGCCTAGCTTAATTAGGCCGATCCCTCCACTTTTGGCATAGAATTCGATATTAGCGGTCCGTCATGTAGAGCCTGAATACGCAGCAGGTTTTGCAGCATGCTGCGAGTTCAGGCACTTTGTCGGCTTAACAATTAGTCGCTGTTCGGCCGGTAACGCGCCAGCCAGTGGGCATAAGGTGCCGGTAATACCCAGGCCGGGTTGTCGATTTGTAACTGCTGTGCTGCAACATAGCTCCAGTGCGGATTAGCTAAATGCGCCCGGCCAATCATTACCAAGTCCATTTGACCGCTGGCCACGGCATTTTCTGCTAATTGTGGTGTGTCGATACCCCAGGATGAGGCTACCGGCAATGCGGCTTGTTGCTTCACTTGCCGGGCGATCGGGCCTAAGAATGCCGGCCCCCAAGGAATATTCGTTTCGGCAATAGTAAAGCCAACACTGACGTTTAGCAGATCCAGCCCCAGAGCTTTCATTTGCCGCGTCAGCTCAATCGATTCTTGCAGCGTTTCTTCGTCGTTGCCGTCAAACTCAATCACACCAAAGCGGGCAGTCAGTGGCAAATGTTCAGGCCAAACCGCGCGCACTGCTGCCACCGTTTCTAATAAAAAGCGACTGCGGCCGGCAAAGTCACCGCCGTACTCGTCAGTACGCTGGTTGCTGTGTTTGGAGAAAAAGCTTTGCGCCAGATAGCCATGGGCAAAGTGCAGCTCTAACCACTCAAAGCCGGCTGTCAGCGCCCGTTTTGCTGCCGCCACATAATCGGCTTGCACCCGCTTGATATCGTCGATAGTCATAGCACGCGGTACTTTGGGTAAATGATGGCCAAAAGCAACGGCCGATGGCGCGATAGTTTGCCAGCCACGACTATCGTCAGCGGCAATATGATCATCACCTTCCCAAGGCTTATTGGCACTGGCTTTACGGCCGGCATGCGCCAGCTGAATGCCCGGTACACTGCCTGCCTCTTTAATGGCTTTTGCAATGGCCGCCATGCCCGCTTGCTGCTCATCTCGCCATAACCCGGTACAGCCCGGGGTAATACGTCCTTCCGGTGCAACACCGGTAGCCTCGACAATCACCAGGCCTGCGCCACCGCGGGCCAGTGAGGTGTAATGGGCCAAATGCCAATCGGTAGTAAAGCCATCTACGGCGCTATACTGGCACATCGGCGGAATGGCGATGCGGTTACGTAAGGTGACACTTTTTAAATTAAAGGGGCTAAACAACGCGCTCATACGATTTCCTGTTAAAACGGCAAATAAGGCAGGGTTACCTGCGGCTAAAAAGTATGCGGCGATTTTAGAGTAATGAGAGTATAATAAGAATACATATAAACTTATGTTATGCATAAATTATCATTATGACAAATCTCAACTGGCTGCAAAGTTTACAAGCCATCGCGCGTACCGGCAGCTTTACCCGGGCGGCAGAACAATTAGGCTTAACCCAGGCGGCGGTCAGCCAGCATATCCGGCAGTTAGAAGATCAGTATGGCTGTGTGGTATTACGTAGCCTAAGGCCTTTGGCGTTAACGCCAACCGGCCAGCTATTGCTTAGTTATGCTGATGAGATAACGGCGGCAAATGAATGTTTGCAGCAACGCTTGCAAGCTAACGACAGTTTGCAGGGTGATGTTGGCTTAGTAACACCGGGCAGCAGTGGTTTATTGTTATATGCCGATTTACTGGCGTTACAACTAAGCCAACCCGGATTAATTATCCGGCACCGTTTTGCGCCGGGCGCTGAAGTACAACAGGCGGTACTGGATAATAGCTACCATTTGGGGGTGTTAACCTTTAAACCGGATGATCCCCGGTTATATGCTGAAGAAATTGCCGAAGAGCCGCTGGAGCTGGTATACCCTGCGGGTTACCAAGTGCGGGAATGGCAGGATTTACAGCGCTTAGGCTTTATTAACCACCCCGATGGCAAAGCGATGGCGACCCGTTTGCTTAGCCGGCATTTTCCGGGTAATCCGGGGGTAACAACCCTGCCCTGCAAGGGCTACAGCAATCAGGTAAGCTTGTTACTGCAGCCGGTGGCTCTGGGCTTAGGCTTTACCGTGGTCCCCCGTTATGCACGGCAGGCGTTTGCTGCCCAAGATAAGATTGCTGTATTGCAATGTGGCCAGCCGGTAATCGATACACTATGGGCAATTTATCGCGCCGAGTGGCCGTTAAATGCCCGTTGCCGGCTGGTACTGGAGCGGATCCGCAGTACTCTCAACCAAGCTGCCGCCAGTCAAATTCAGTAAAACAACGAATTTTATAATCGGCAATCGCAAATTTGCTGTGCTGCCATTCATGTGCAGCGGGAATGGCGACTACAGTCATCCCCGCGGCTTTGGCAGCCGTTACGCCAGCAAAGGAATCTTCAAATACCAGGCACTGTTCTGGTGCGACGCCAAGCTGGCTGGCCGCCAGCAGATAAATATCTGGCGCCGGCTTACCGCGACTGACCAACTCTAAATGGCAGTGCGCCTGAAAATACTGCCGGATTTGTAGCCGCTGTAAGGTGGTATCCAGCAGCAACTTAGGCGAGTTGGTGGCGACGGCCATCTTGAGCTGACGCCTTGCATTTTCGGCCAGCAGCGCCAGTAAGCCGGTTTTCGGTTCGCCACTGCTGGCGACGCAAGAGGCAACAAAGTCGATAATCTGTTGATGTACCTGCTCCGGGCTAAGTAAGGGCCAGGGTTGATGCTGATACCAGTGCGCGATGACCGCAGCCGTGGTAAGGCCGGTACTTTGTAGTAGTGGTGGCCGGCTAAAATCGACACCCAGCCCACCGAGAATTTGCTGTTCGGCCTGATGCCAGAGTGGCTCAGAGTCGATCAGCACACCGTCCATATCAAAAATTACTGCCTGAAACATTATTTTAATTTGTACTCAAAACCCGCTTCAGCTTCACTATCGTGAAACGGCGTTACCCGGGTTTTTTTGTTGAGCAGGGTATTTACCAGCGAATTGGGGAAGACTTCGATGCCATTATTAAAGTCTTCCACATTCTGGTTAAAAATACGGATCGCGGCACCGATATTTTCTTGCTGTTCGGCGATTTCACGCATCAGGTTGTTAAAGATTTCAGAAGCCTTGAGTTCCGGATAGGCTTCTACCGCTACAGTTAAACCCTGCAATAGTTTTTGGGTGCTACCTTCAACCTGTTGCAAGGTGGCGGTATCGATAGTGCCGGGTTGTAAACGCGCTAAGCCGGAACGTAGTTCGGCAATACTGCTTTGTAACCCCATTTCATGCTGTTTAAATTGTTCAGTCACCTGCTCCAGATGCGGGATCATCTTATTCTTCTGCCGCTCCTGAGTAATCACATTCGCCCAGCCGCGCTCCACTGCGTTCATCCGGGTGATAATGCCGTTATAAATGACCACCACCATAATCAAAACGATGCTGACGATGCCGATTAGAATACCCAGTCCCATGGTGCTGCTCCTAAAAGTTACTGTCTGAATGCCGCAGTAGCTGATGCACTGTCGCTAACAGCTGGCTGAGCTTGGGCAGTGCAGTTGGTTGTTCGATACTTTGCCTGAATTGCGCCAGTTGATCCAGACCGCAAGGGGCTTTACTCTGCAACATATCGTTGTCAGCAAAGCTGATACAAAGCTGTCCGTCATGACTAAAGGCCAGATTAAGTTGTTTCAACTGCCGGGCTTGTTGCTCCAGCGCCACTATCACCGCTGGTTTTAAAAACCGTGCTGCTTGCATCGGTTCGGCGGCCCGCACCTGAAAGATCTTATTAAAGCGACCAGAGTCGCTGGTATAACGTTCGCCAGTAATGCCGTCAGCGGCAAAGGACGTCACAAAGAGATCGCGGCAATAGGCAAAAGGGATAATTAGGCCATAGCGGTCAAAGTGGTCGTATACGGTACGGGTTTGCACCTGACCTTTACTGTTAGTCGTTACCTGAGTGCGTTTATTTACATAATGAAAATGCCAGTAGTGGTAACTAAATTGATGTTCGGCGCCGCTGAAGTGGCCGCGGATAAGCTGGCGGAATTCCCGCTGATGATTACCTCGCCGGAACTCGGCAAACTGCTGCTGCCAACTGCGGGTGACGTTTGGCCAGTCCGTGTTGGCCAGCTCCGATAAGTTGTTATCCAGTAGCGCATTTTTCCAGTACAAATGCTCAGTAAAGCGTTTTAACTGCTGTAAATGGTAAAGCGCAGCCAGTAGCGGTACGACACTGCACAGTGCCAGGATAGCTGCGGCATAATACAGCACGACACTGCTTTGTAACTGATAGGTCAGTACAGCCATTAGCAGGCTTAGTAACAGCCCCGCGCTGCAAAGATAAGCGCGCTGCTTAAAAGAATAGCGGATCGGTTGTGGTAGTAGGGCCAGTTGCTCCAGTACTGCCATCAGGGCTGTTTTATCCGCAACCTGATTCAGTTGCTTCTGTAACCTGCTGATGGCCTGTGCCAGCTGACGATTGGGGTTAATGGCAGCCATAAGCCTCCGCGACAAGCAAAGACTTTACCTTAGCAGGACGGTCTGATTTTAGCCAAGCTGATATTTTTCCAGCCGGTACAAAAACGCCTTATAAGGTAGCTGCAGTAGTTTGGCGGCCTGGGCGCGGTTGCCATTGCTGCGCGATAGCGCCTGCAGCAGGCAGTCGCGCTCATGTTGTTGCCAGTTCAGGCCCTCCGCCGGTAATACAAAGCCGCTGCTGACGGTAGCTGCAGTGTTAAGATCGGCTAATAGCTCGCGCTCATCTGCCAGTAATACAAAACGCTCAATGCGGTTTGCCAGTTCACGCACATTGCCAGGCCAGGGGTAGTCCATTAGTTGGCGCAGCGCGGCTTTACTCAGCTCTGCTGCCGGCAGCTGATAGCGTTGCTGGCTTTTTTGTAAAAAGTGCTGGATCAGTCGCGGGATGTCTTCCCGTCGTTCGCGCAATGCCGGCATATGCAGTGGCACTACATTTAAGCGGTAAAACAAATCCTCCCGAAAGCGGCCTTCCTGCACCGCCTGCGCCAGATCCTGATGGCTGGCCGCAATGAGTCGCACATCCAGGCTAATTTCCTGATGACTACCCAGTCGCGTGACCTTACCTTCCTGTAGCAGTCGCAACAGTTTGGCCTGCAGCGCAGCCGGTAGCTCGGCCACTTCATCCAGAAACAGGGTACCGCCATTAGCGGCTTCAAATTTCCCGGCTTTACTCTGATGAGCACCGGTATAGGCGCCTTTTTCGGCACCGAACAGCTCAGCTTCGGCCAGTTGCTCCGGAATTGCACCGCAGTTAATAGCGATAAAGGGGCCCTTACGCCCCGACAACTGATGCAGCGCACGGGCTGCCAGCTCTTTGCCGGTGCCACTTTCGCCGCTGATCAGCACAGTGGCGTGGCTGGCGCTGATCCGATTAATGCGCTGAAACAACTGCTGCATACAGGGCGCATGGCCAATCAGCTCCACCAGTTGCTGCTGCTCGCTTAACTGTTCGGTGAGTTGCTGATTTTGCTGGCGTAACCGCCAGGCACTGAGGCCCTTGCTGATTGCCAGCAACAGCTCCTGCCGTTTAAACGGCTTGGTCAGGTAGTCGTCGGCGC
>NZ_LCWL01000116.1:0-15853 GCF_001441695.1 Alishewanella sp. WH16-1
GGCCTGAATGGCTTCTACCGCATGGCTGACCGAGCCATAGGCCGTAGCAACCACAAAGCCCAGCTGCGGATAATGCTGGCGCAGATACTGCAGTACCTGCAGGCCACTGCCCTGACCCAGTTTCCAGTCACATAACACCAAATCCAGCGGCTGTTGCTTGAGGGCCAGAATCGCAGTTTCGACACTGTCAGCGCTCTGTACCTGATAGTCCTCAGCGCGCAGTAACTCACAAAGCAATTGACGCTGCTGCGCATCATCTTCTACTACCAGTAGCCGCTCAGTCATGCTGTTGTGTCCTGTGAAAGGTGAGTGTTGCTACGCAGCCGCCTTGCGGATGATTGTGTAACTGCACTTCGCCCTGATAATAGAGCTTAAGTAAACGGCTACACAAATACAGCCCCATGCCAGCCCCTTCGGCTTTGCCGGAACAATGTGGCTGAAATAAGCGGCTGGCAATAGCCGGATCCAGCCCTGGGCCCTGATCCCGGATCTGAATTTGCAGTGCGGTTGGCTGCGCCCTGACCTCAATCCTAATCTCGCCGCCAGGCGGACTGGCCTCAACGGCGTTGGCCAGTACGGAATGTAAAATGGTTCTAAGCTCAGTTTCTGCACCCGGCAGCCGCGCCTCCAGATCGCCTGCTAAGTGGATCCGGGTCTGGTCTGAGCTAAATTCCAGTAGTAGGTCCTGTAGTACTGGCTTTAGCGCCACTAGCTTACTGCGTTCAATATCGGCACAGCTTAGCGTCAGCATTGCAGTCAGGCTGCGGTTGATATGTTGCATCTTGCGCTCGGCCTGTTCAGTTAGGCGTTGACGTAACGCAGGATCATCACTGCTGGCAACCTGCTCCAACAACAGATTCAGAGTATGCAGCGGGTTGCGCAGCGCATGCACCATGCCGCGGCTGATTTCGCCAAGCTCCGCCAGATGTTGTTGCTGTTGCAGCCGTTGGCTTTGTTCGGCCAGTTCAGCCAGGCGGACGCTCATCTGGTTAAACTGGTCGCTAACATAACGGTACTCGCTTAAGCCGCTGACCGGCACCTGCTGTCCAAGCTGACCTTGCTGTAAAGCCCGAAACCCCTGTACCAGATGCTGTAACGGCTTAATCAGACGATGCCCCAGTAGTAGTGCAATCAGTATCGCCAACAAGGTGGTACTGACGATCAGCAGCATCGCATAGCGGCTAAATTCGGCTAACAGCGGCGTACTTCTCGCTTGCTGGCGGCGTAGTTGCAACTGTTCCAGTTGTTGTTTTAATTGTTCAGGTTGAATCTGGGTGCGAATACGCTGCGCTGCCTCGCGGGCCAGCTCGGCCTGGCGCATCTGATCATTGATCAGCCGGACATCCAGCTGTTTACCCTGATGCTCAATTTCAATAATCTCGACCCGCGGTTGGGCCGCAGGAGCCGGTGGTACGGGTGGTAATGGTGCCCATGCCAGTTGTTCCAGATTGGCTGCGGTTTGCGACAATACTACCCGGGTAATTTCGGTACTTTGTTCTGTGACCTGTTGCGCCAGCTGCTGTTCCAGCCGTTGTAACAGCCAAATTTGGCCAAGCGCCATTAACGCCAGCAAACAAATAATACCCAGGCTCAGCGCCCAGCGGATTGACATAACGAGGTCCTGCGTACTTTGAGAATAGTTTTAGCTTACAAAGCTTATACCACTTTGCCCAGTAAGAACTTTATATGTTTAATCAGCTGCTTAGCGAAAGTGTGATTAAGGTGACGCTCGCAGATCTGCCGAAATGGGGAAACTGATGTGCCGATATCAGGAGATCAGATAACGGCAATACTGTAACACTATGAATTACAATGATAAAAATTATGGCATTAAACTT
Source organism: Alishewanella sp. WH16-1 (assembly GCF_001441695.1). NCBI lineage: Bacteria > Pseudomonadati > Pseudomonadota > Gammaproteobacteria > Alteromonadales > Alteromonadaceae > Alishewanella > Alishewanella sp. WH16-1. Next base: position 1,839 of record NZ_LCWL01000116.1, read on the forward strand.
TCATTGGCAGTTGGCCCAATCAACAGGAGATTAAGTTATGCGTGTAACCTTATTAGCGACCCTGATCGCCCTATTAACCGGCTGTGCTATGCCAAAAGCCCAGGCAGAGCCGGCACCGGAAGTGAGCAAAGAGCAGGAAACCCGTATTGTGGTGCTGCAGGATGGCGAGAAGCGCGAGCTGCGTTTTAGCGGCAGCAACTGGCGGGAAAGTGCTGAGTGGCAAGCCTTACTGCAAGAGTTAGCACCGGAGCAGGCGGCACGGCTGGAAGCGCTGCTGGCCAAGGCTCCGTTACCACCGCTGCCGCCGTTGCCAAAAAATGTCGAAATCATTGAGGAGAACGGCGTCCGGCGGGTGATGGTGCTGGATGCGGATGGTCAACCGCTGGAGCAAAAAATCATCAAAATTCGCGCTGAAGCTGCTGGTCACCGCTTTGAGGCAATCAAACGGCTGCTGGAGAGTACCGAGCTCACCAAAGAGCAGCTATTAGAGCTACAAAAAATCCTGGATGCGAAGCACTAAGCTGCGTCAGGCTCAACCTGTCGTCCCAACCCGGCAGGTTGAGCCGCCTAAAGTGTGGTCAGTAGCGCCACCGGTAACTCCCAGCTGGCAATGAGTATCTCGCCTTCCCAGGTTTCAATTGTTAACCACAATTTATCACCCTCATCCAGAGTCGCGGGCGCTATCGCATGAACATGCTGACCATGCCGGCTGCCATGTAATATACCGTCGGCGGCTTGTTGCAGTTGCCCTAGCGGCAGCGCCTCGGGGCCAAGATTGACATAGCCCTGACGGATCTGTGCCACATCGCCCTGCTGGAATGCCAGATAAAAATCTTTCAGATATTGGTCATGATGAATATAGGGTGGCTTAAGATTAAGCGGCATCGGCGCAATGGTAAAGGGCCCCAGTTGCTGGCTTGGCCAGGGTGCCGGAAACTGCGGATGTAACGCCTGATAAAAATACCAAAGGGGAAACAGTAATACGATACCGCTAAGATAGTAGCGATAACGTTGCCAGAACGAATCAGGATGCTTCATAGTCGGCCTCGCTCAAATCAGTGGTGTGACGACTGCGGCGAATTGCGTATTGGGTACGGCCATGCCACAACAAAAAGCCGGTGATCGACATGCCGGTTAACAACAGGCCAAAGATAAACCACAGTGTTTTGGTCCACAGTCCTGCCAGGGTGCCGTAATGAAGCGGATCTGCCAGATGCATAATGGTTTGCCAGGTGTTCATATTGGCCGGGGATTTTTCGCTGGCGATTTCACCGGTCCAGGGGTTAATACTCAGGGTGTAAGCGAGTCTGTCATAAAAAATGTGGTCGCCACCACCCATCAGGGTATACATACCACGCTGGTGTTCCGGTAACAGTAAATAACTGGGCTGGAAGTCCGGGAAACGCTGTTGCGCGATGTCTAAGGCTGCTGCCAAATCCAGCCGGCGGGCATCTGCCGAGTTTGGCAGTGTGGCAGCGGACACCACGGGGGTATGCGGTTCAATATCAATATCGGCGTGCCAGAGCACCGCTTGTGTTAAATACCACAAACCTGTTGCACTCATCAGCAGTAAAAACCAGATAGACCAGACACCCGCCAGTCGGTGTAAATCAGTGAGTAAGGTCTTTTTACCTTGCCGCCAGCGCAGCTGGGGTCTTACAAAACTGCGCCAGAAATTTTTGTAAACTATCAGCCCGGTGATCAGTGCGCCCAGCATCACAATTGCCATGGCCGATACCAGATAGTAGCCAACACTGTAGCCGTTTTGCCAGGGAAAAAGTAACCAGCCATGCAAACTACGCATAAACCCGATAAAGGTTTGTCCCTGATTTACCTGCTGAATTTCTCCGCTGTACGGATTAACGTAAGCCAGCGCGTAAGGTTTATCGTGATCGGTAAAGGCCACTACATGCACTAAATAGGGCTCGAACACCATTACGGTACTGATATCTGCAGTAGGGAATTGCTGCTGCACCCGGGCAACCAGCTCTGGTATCGGCCGGGCGGGTAAATTATCCGGATTACTGGCCCGTGCTGCCGGGTTGGTCAGCCAGGTTAGTTCATGGCTAAAGACGGCGACGGTGCCGGTCAGGCACACAAAGCAAAAGATCAACCACACGGGTAAGGAAAACCAGCCGTGTAACTGAAACCAGAATCGATTAGTCAGTTTTGCCATAACAGGAACATCCAAGGAAGTTTAAGCAATCGTAGTGCTAATAGAAATCATTATCAATTGGTATTTGATGCAAGATCGCCACTGCTGAGCCAGTGGCGATCCTCTTATCAGAAGTTGTAACGTAAGTTAGCGGTCAGGGTTCGCTGTTGGCCATAGAAGCAGTCGCCGCGGGCCAGGCAGGAAGTGATAACGGTTTTATCAGTTAAATTATGTGCTTGCAGGCTGACACTATAACGACCGAAATTGTAACCCAGCATGGCATCAAATAGGGTGTAGGACGCTGTCGTCAGGGGTTGATTTAGCACCACACCATTTTGTTGCACAAAAGCGGTGCCGTCCGACGTTTCACCAACATAACGTACGCCAGCACCAAATTGCCAACCATCAAGTGCTGCCGGGCGCCAGGTTGCCCAAATTGACACCAGTTGCTCCGGTTGCGCGGCCAGGGTTGCGCCTTGCTCGCCAATCCGGTTACTGCGACTGACATAGGCGTCAATCAAGGCATAGCTGGCATAAATATCCAGATCACGCCAGGCCAGTTGAGCTTCCAGCTCCACACCTTTTGCCGTTGCCTCGCCGCTTTGTATCTGACCATTTGGATTAATCAGTGCCGGATCGTTTAACTGTCCGGCAGCCAGACTGGTAGTGCGGTTTTGTTCGGTGATCTCAAACACAGCAGCCGTAAGCAAATGTTCAGTACCTTTTGGCTGATACTTGACCCCTGCTTCAATTTGCTCTGCGGTTCTGGGCACAAAGGCTTTACCGAAGGCATCCGTTCCCAGTAAAGGTTCGAACGACTCACTGTAACTGATGTAGGGGGAAACACCCTGTTCGAACAAGTACATTAACCCGAGCCTGCCGGTTGTAGCATATTGACTGGTGGCAGCGGTTAGCTCGGGATTGGTGGTGGCTTTGTCGCGGCGCAGCGCTGCAGAAAGCAGCCACTTTTCGGCAATTTTCATATTATTTTGCAGATAAAGCCCGCTTTGATAGGTTTTACTGGACGGATAATCGACAAGATCTGCGGTTGTCGGCAAATTAGCAACCTGACCATACTGTGGGTTATATAAATCCAGCAAGCCACCGGTTGCGGCGTAGTAGGAGTCATTGTCGGTGTAAGCGTTCTGATAATCAAAACCGACCACCAGATTGTGTTCGATCAGGCCGGTTTCTAATTTGCCGTGTAATTGCAGATCGCTGGTCAGGGCGCGGGCCGTGGCGTCACTTAAATATACCACCCGATTGACGCTGCGATTATCGGCTTGCAGTACCGGTGGCCAACCATACATAGTGCGATAGTCAGCATGGCTGTCGCTGTAGCGGCTGGCAAAACGCAGTTGCCAGTCGGCCGATAGGTCATGTTCCAGGATAGTGGTTAGTGCCACCTGCTCAGTATCATATTTGTCGAAGCCAGGCTCAGACACAAAGCGGTTACTTGGGATCTGGCCAAATTCATTGGCCAGTATTGTTCCTTTGTGCGGGAAGAACTGGGTGCTGGAGCCAGATTCATTTTGCTGCCAGTTTAGCAGTACCGTCAATTTCGTCGCGTCACTGAGCTGCCAGCTGACCGAAGGCGCCAGCACTTTGCTGTTATCCGGTACAAAGTCGGTTTGAGTGTCACTGTCACGCCAAAGTGCAACCAGGCGCCCCTGAACTGCTGCATCGCTGTTGAGTGGGCCTGTCCAATCAGCGGCCAGTTGCTGCCGGGAATAGTTACCCAGTTGCAGCCACACCTGACCACTGGGTACCGGTTCCGGTTTTTTACTGACCAGATTCACAATACCACCTATCGATCCCTGACCATAAAGCACTGAGCTTGGACCTTTTAGGATCTCAATTTGTGACAGAGCGTACGGAGCAATCCGGACGTTATTGTAAAAACCGAATAGCGACTTTAAGCCATCCAAATACTGCACCGGTGATACGCCGCGGATCTGCGCCCAATCACCGCGGGTATCTAAACCATAAGGGCCGTTATACAAACCCGCGACATACCCCAGGGCATCCTGCACAGTCAAGGCACCGAGATCCGTAATCCGTTCTTCCGTTAACACTGATACTGACAGCGGAGTTTCGATAATAGGTGTATCCGATTTCGCGCCCGAGGCACTGACATACGAAATCAGGCCGCGTTGGCTTTTCACCGTGATCACCTCAATTTCTCGCTCTTCCGGGCTTACCGGAGCCGGGGCGGCGGCTGCCGCTTGACCAATCAGCGCAGCCGACAGGCTGGCGGCAAGTAACGAATACTTCATTGATGCAGTCTCCTTGATAAAAGTTTGGCCGCAGTGTTTGCTACTACCGGGCCTGACTAAGATGGCTGCAAATAATACAGTATTGATAATCATTATCAATAGCATTCGTAAGAATTTATCTGCTTGGCTGCTAACATCACACTCTTGGTTACCGGCTGGCTTTAGGCTACAGTACCGGATACCTGACGGGTCATTTTGATAACAATAACAATGCAGCAGACTCCGTGTTATGTGCTGGCGCTGGATTTTGGTACCCAAAGCGTCCGTGCCATTATTGTCGACGACAGCGGTAATATTATCGCCAAAGGTCAGCAGGCGATGCCGCCGTATCACTCACCTGAGCCCGGTATGGCGGAGTTGCCGGTCAGTGCGTATTGGCAAACCTTAAGTGCAGCCTGTGCCGATTTGTGGCATCACAGTCCGGTCGCAGCCAGCGACATTGCGGCCGTTACTCTTACCACCCAACGTGGCACCATGATTTGTCTGGATAAAGACCAGCAGCCGCTGCGCCCTGCTATTTTGTGGTTAGATCAGCGCTCGGCCACAGTGTTGCCCCGGCTTGGTAGCTGGCGCAGTCTGTTCTGGCTAATGGGTATTACGGCAATCGTCGAGCGTTTTCAGCGCCGGGCGCCGTCAAACTGGCTCGCTGAGCAGCAGCCACAACTGTGGCAACAGACCGCCCATTATGTCTTGCTCTCCGGTTACCTGACCTTACAACTGACCGGGGAGCTGGTCGATTGCAGTGCGGCCCAGGTTGGTTACCTGCCCTTTGACTTTCAACAACAGGGCTGGGCCAGCCGTTTTAGCTGGAAGTGGCAGGCGTTATCGTTAAAACCAGCGCAGTTGGCGCCATTAAAGCCCCCAGCCGCGGAATTGGGCAAGCTGACCAGCACCGCCGCGCAAGCGTTGGGGCTGCCTGCCGGGATCCCGCTGTTTGCCGCTGCGGCTGATAAGGCTTGCGAAGTCTTGGGCTCTGGCGGCCTAACGCCCGATACCGGCTGTATCAGCTATGGCACTACAGCCACCATCAGCACCGCCAATCGGCGCTATATAGAACCCGGACCCTGGTTGCCGGCTTACCCGGCGGCTCAACCCGGTTTCTACAACACTGAAGTGATGATTTACCGCGGCTTCTGGCTGGTAAGTTGGTTTAAAACCCAGTTTGGTCTGCAGGAGCAGCAGGAGGCGGCGGTGCTCGGCATCGCGCCAGAGCAGCTGTTTGATGAACTGCTCAAAGCTGTACCGCCCGGCAGCATGGGGCTAATGTTGCAGCCGTACTGGTCACCCGGCATCCGCCAGCCCGGGCCTGAAGCCAAGGGCGCCTTAATTGGCTTTGGTGATGTGCATCAGCGCGCTCATGTCTACCGGGCGCTGATTGAAGGTTTGGCCTATGCCTTGCTCGAAGGCCGCGAGCGTTTAGAGCGTCGCAATGGCGTAAAGATGCAGCGGCTGCGGGTATCGGGAGGCGGCGCGCAAAGCGAGCAGATTCTGCAGCTGACTGCCAATGTGTTTAATTTACCGGTGGAAAGGCCGCATACCAGTGAAACCTCAGCGCTGGGCGCTGCCATCACTGCCATGGTGGGATTACGGCGCTATGCGGATTTCAGGCAAGCGCAGCAGGCGATGTGTCAAAGCCCGCAGCGTTTTTTACCAGAGCCGGCCGTGGCGGCACAATATCAACGCTTGTATCGCGAGGTGTATTTAAAAATGTACCGCCAGTTAAAGCCCCTGTATCAGAAAATCCGCGAGATCACCGGTTATCCGCAGTAAGTTGCTTGCTATTGCGCGCTAACTAATCAGTGCCGAAAACTGCCAGTGATTTCGCCGCTTCTGGTTATACTGAGGTCAATTCGTTACCGGAGCCGGTTATGGTTTTTTCTGAGACAGAGTTGCAAATTTTCCAGCAGGCCCGCTTAGCACGCGATGCGCGCTTTGATGGCCGCTTCTTTGTCGCGGTAACCAGTACCGGGATTTTTTGCCGCAATATTTGTCCGGCGCCGGCACCCAAAGAGCAGCATGTCCGGTATTACCCCTCTGCCTTGGCGGCGCTTGCTGCCGGTTTTCGTCCCTGCTTGCGTTGCCGGCCAGACAGCGCACCGGGATCCGCGGCCTGGCGTGGCACAAACAGCACCCTGACGCGGGCACTGCGCTTGATTGACGAAGGCGCTTTGCAGCAGGGTACGATGCCGGCACTGGCTGCACGACTGGGTGTCTCCGAGCGTTACTTACGGCAACTGTTTAACCGCCAGTTGGGACTGTCACCCAAACGCTATGCGTTATTGCAGCAACTGCTGCTGGCGAAACAATTGTTGCAAAGTACCGCCCTGCCGGTGACTGACGTGGCGCTGGCCAGTGGTTTTCAGAGTATCCGCAGTTTTAATGCGCAGTGTAAACAGATCCTGAAACTCAGCCCCGGTGAAATTCGCAAGCGTGAGCTGCCAGCTACAAGCGGTATTAGCTTGTTTTTAGCCTATCGCCCGCCTTTTGCCTGGCAGCAGTTACGACAATTTCTGCAGGCGCGGTTATTAGCGGGGGTGGAATGGGCCGGCAATGATTATTACGGCAGAACCTTTACTTTGCGGCAGGCTCAGGGCCATTTTACGCTGTATCATCAGCCCGATTTACACCGCTTTCGGCTACAGCTGGAATTAGACCACTGGCCGGTATTGCCGGCCGTATTGCAACAGATCCGTCGCTTGTTCGATCTGGATGTGGACATTAATCAGGTCGAGCAGCATCTGGCCCCGCAGTTGGCCCGGCTACCCGGCTATTGCCAGGGCCTGCGCTTACCCGGCTTATGGAGCCCTTTTGAAGCTGGAGTGCGGGCAATTCTAGGGCAGCAAGTTAGCGTCCAGGCCGCCCGGCAGCTATTAAATACGCTGGTAAAGCAGCTGGGTGCACCCTGTGGCGTGGCGGCTGCTCTGGTGGAGGCGCCGCGCTTCTTTCCTACCGCGCAAGCAATAGCCGGTAGTGAATTAGCGTTTTTGAAAATGCCACAGGCACGGCGGGATACCTTGCGTCGCTTTAGTGAACATATGCTGCACGATACCGAGCCGGATAATATCGACCGCTGGCAACAGCTTAAAGGTATTGGCCCCTGGACCTGCCAGTACGCCCGGATGCGCGGTTTGGGCGATCCGGATATCTGGCTGGCCGGTGATGCCGGTATTAAGAACGCCCTGCAGCAAACTGAGCTGGCGTTCACTGCAGAGAGTGGCCGGCCCTGGCGTAGTTATTTAACCCTGCAGTTGTGGCAGTCGCTGGCAAAACCGCCGCTGGCTGAATAGGAGAGTGAGAATGTATTACAACTATCTGCACAGTCCGTTGGGGCTGATTGAAATTGCGGCTAACGAGCAAGGTCTGACGGCTGTCAGCTTTTGTGCTGCGGCGACACAAGCTTGCAGTGAGCAACCGCTGCTGCTGGCGGCCAAAACGCAACTGGCTGCCTATTTTGGCAAAGAACTGACCGAATTTGATTTACCGCTGGCCGCAAGCGGCACCGCCTTTCAGCAGCAGGTCTGGCGCGCCCTGACCGGAGTACCCTATGGTCGCACCGCCAGCTATCGTGATATCGCTATCGCTATTGCGAATCCAAAAGGTGTGCGGGCGGTAGGACTGGCCAACAGTAAAAACCCGTTGGCGATTATTGTGCCCTGTCATCGGGTGATTGGTGCTAACGGTACTTTGACCGGCTATGCCGGCGGGCTGGATAAAAAAGCCTGGTTGTTGCAACATGAGGAGGTGACCGGGCTGAAAGGGTAATCGATAAGATTCAGCCGCAATTCAGTGGCGGTCACTATACAATAGCCATGTGAGTAGCAACGGGCAGCCCGCAACAGGCTGCAGCATCAGAGGTCAGCAAGGGAGTCAACGATGAAAAAACTGTTAGCGCTAGTGGTAGTCAGTAGTCTGTTTTTGGTGGGATGTGCGCCGGAAGTCGGCTCGAAAAAATGGTGTGAAGCAATGGAGAAGAAGCCGAAAGGCGATTGGACCGCGAATGAAGCGGCCGACTTTGCCAAACACTGTCTGTTTAAAGTCGAAGAATAACGGCGTTAAGCCTGCCGCTATCCGGCGGCAGGCTCCTTTTTTGGACTCTGGTGGTCAGCGCGCCACAAACTCCAGCACTGTCGCATTAATACAATAACGGGGGCTGCCATTCGGTCCGTCGTTAAACACATGGCCCAGATGAATGCCGGATATGGCGGCCAGCACTTCGGTACGAACCATGCCATGGCTGTAATCCGGCCGCGTTGTGACGGCACCCGTTGTCGTTTAAACCATAGAATTATAATTTAAACCATTTATGTAAAATATTAAACCAGAACTTGATAATTTGAAATTCTTATGCATAATTCTGTAATCTAATTACAGAAATTGGTGTGCTATGCCAGCACGTAAAATCACAAAGTCTGCAGTAGCGAATATTTTTCGATTTACATCTATTAACAAATCTGAACCTGTAATAGTTGAAAGCTATAACGAATATCTTGCTTGCTACCACCTCGAATTTTCATTTATGGTTGATGACTACACTGCTCAACCCAAAAAATTCAGATTTAAAGATGATGAAACAGGTAAGCAGATCTCTTATACCCCAGATTTTTGGGTTAGGTTAAAAAATGGCCAAGAGTACTTTATAGAGGTGAAGGACTTTGAAGAAACTCAAAAAGATAAATTTATTAAACGCTGGGAATTCATACAGCGAAAATTAAGAAATATGGGTTTTGAAATAAAGTTGCTAACGGACAGAGATCTGAATAGAGGCAATATTCCAGAAAATCTAAAATTATTACATCGCTATTTATCAAGGAATGAAATTAACGAGGTTCAAGTTAAGATAGCTGAGTTGATAAAAAAGCAACCTCTAACGCTAATTGAAATATGTGAACAATTAAAGATTAAATTATTAAAAGCAAAAAGTTTGATTTTAAATCTTGTTGCTAGAAAAGTGCTAACATTTAAGATTTATGAAGAGATTACGGAAAACACTTTAATATGGAGATGTAATGAATGAGCGATTTTATTGATATTCTTTATGAAATCCCACCTGATATAATCCATGATACTGAAGCTGACCTAAGACGTGCTGAACAAAGAAAAAATCTCAGTTCGGTTAAAAACATAGGAAGCTTAGACGCCTATTCTCCTGAAATTCAAGATACTATATTGTTTAGGTTGGCTTTAATTGAGTTTTGTCTTGAGAGATGTGGAAAGATTAGTCATGGGTCACTTAGAGCCATTCGAAATGAGATTTCTAAAAAATTTGTCGACGATGCACCTTCTAATCAAACCATTGTAAAATGGTTCAATAGATATGTTGAAAGTGGTAAGAAAATCGATTCTCTAGCTCCATCATTCAAAAAAAGTGGTAACAGAAAAAGTCGATATCCTGAAATAATTGAGTCGTACATTGAAGATTCTATAAAATTAATTAAAGATGATGAACCAGGAGCTGTGTCATTTGCATACTCTCACCTTTGTAACTTGGTCTTCAATTACAATAAAGAAATAACGGAAAATAAAATAAAATCACCATCATTGCAAGCTTTCTGGAAAAGATATAAAAAGCTCAGCCCGCATGAAAAAGAAATTAATAAATCTGGTATTTTTGCTGCAGGCAAAAAATTTAAACATATAGGGACAATTATTGAGACTACTAGAGCTTTAGAGCGAGTAGAGATAGACCACACAAAACTAGACCTTTTCTTAATCGATAGCGAAACTAATGAGACTCTGGGCAGGCCCTGGATTACTAGTTTATGCGATGTACATACCAGATCTGTGGTTGGTTTTTATCTAGGCTTCACACCACCGAGTTATGCGTCTGTAGCGCGAGCCATTAAACATTCGATACTCCCTAAAGATTACGTCCAAAAAAAATATACAAATGTAAAAACTCCTTGGATATGTCATGGTAAGCCGGAGTTAATTGTTTCTGATAATGGAAAAGAATTTGATTCTAATGATTTGAAATTAGCCCTTAACGAGCTCCTTATAAATTTTGGTAAAAACCCAGTTGCCACACCATATTTAAAACCGATTATCGAGCGCTATTTTGGTGCACTAAATACTCAGCTATTGAGAAGGGCTCCAGGCCACACCCTAGCTGCGAATATTGGCAATCTGGATTATGACCCAGCAAGACACGCAGTATTGGATATGGATACATTTCTAAATATTTTCCATATATGGATCTGTGACATTTATCAGGTGAAATCGGATGCTCGTAAAACAAGAGTTCCAAACATGACTTGGGAAAAATCTCTAGAGGAATACGAACAAAGACCTGTTGATTATGATCCTGAGGTTTTGGACCTAGTGTTTTGCTTAACTAAAGAAGGAAAACTAACTAGAGAAGGTATAACTTTCAGATATCTAACATACTCTAACGATGCTACAGCGGAGCTTGTCGGTAAATATGGATCTCACCAAGTAACCTATAAAGTCGACCCAGACTACCTCGGGCATGTTTATGTTTTAAATAAATCCGAGGGTAAATTTTTCAGGGTTAATTGTAAAAATTTTGAGTACGCATCCAGGGTAACACTACACCAACACAATCACAACCTTAAGGTCACTGGAGAGGCAGTTGATAATTATGTTTCTGAATACGATATCTCAGAAGCGGAAAATAGAATTTTCGAAATTATTGATGACGCTAAGAAAAATAAAAGTTCAAAAAGCATAGCTTCTAAATCAAAAAAAGCCCGACTTGCTGAGGATTCAAAGCTTGCATTGCAAAAATCAGCTATCTATGAGAAAGATACAAAAGAATATAATTTAGATGAGCTTGATGTATCAAGTGATGTGATAGATAACTCTGATTGGCAGGTTTTGTAAGAAGATTCTATGAGTAACGATATCGAACCACGAGTTTCAAAATTTGTTAATGAGCGAATTATTAGTCCAGAAGCTCAAAAAATTATGACTGCACTTGAGCATTGTCGTGCATTCTCCAAATATGGGGGTGAGCCACAATGTATGCTATTAACAGGGCCTTCCGGTGTAGGAAAAACCTCAATTATTGAGAAATACCTGATTCAACATCCACGCCGTAATGTGTATGAAGCTACTGAAATCCCTGTATTACACGTTACTCTATCTGAGATAAAGACTACAGTATCAATGTATCAACAGATTTTGCATGATCTTGGTCATCCTCGTCCATTTGAGTCAAACAATGAGCTCGAATTACGAGTACAGATTAAGAGCCTTGTAAAGAACTGCAAGGTCGAAATGATCATTATAGACGAGTTTCAGCAACTCATAGAAAGAAAAACAAATGCAATACTGTCTGATACTGCAAATTCACTAAAAAGATTGATTATTGAGATAAAAATTCCAGTTGTTCTTGTCGGAATGCCCTATAGCATTGTGATTTTGGATACTAACAGCCAACTATCTTCTAGATTTGAACATAGGCATAGCATCCAACCTTTTAGGATAAGCGAAAAGGAAGAAAGAGAATCATACTACAATTTTTTATCAACTCTTGAACAACAAATGTTCTTACCTGAAAAATCCAATCTTGCAACTAAAAATATCGCATCGCGATTATATATGTACTGCGGAGGAAGTTGCCGAAAATTGAAGGGTTTGTTAAATATTGCTTTTGAAAAAGCTCTCATCAGTGCCGAAAGGAAAATAACTCTTGCCAGGCTCGCAAGTACAGCATCTACTATTAATCCAAAACTCGATAAAGATACAAACCCTTTTTTGCTTGATTTTTCAAAAATAAAAATCATAGAGCCCAAAGAAAATGTAGGCTGGGAAGACTACCACGATGGTAAGCCAAGACTGAAACGGCAAAAGAAGCGAGGTATGCTCAACAGCATATTTAGTTAGATTATTATATAACATAAGGGGACAGATGATTGTTTCTGGTTCGACCTAAACCCAAAGAAGATGAGGCACTGGAGTCTTACATCATCCGTTTAGTTAAGGCAAATGGTTATTCTAGTCTTGGTATGTTTTTAAGAACCATTGGAGCGCTGTCTGATTCTGAGAAGCCGGATGATGTAAATTCCCCAAAAGCGTTGAGTTCTATTAACCTATATCATTCTCAGATTTCAAGTCAGAGAAGAATAGAAATTATTAAAACAATCGCCAAACTGGCTGATACCGCGTTTTCTGAAATTTATGACATTTGCCTATCTAGGAGTTCAGTTAATTTCTCCAATGGTAGAACAGGTTTATTCCGAAAAGGGGTTGTAGTTCCAAGATCGCAATTATTGCCGTTAGATTCGGTGCGAATTTGTCCTAAGTGTATCGATGAAGCCTTGTATATTCGTCAAATCTGGAGCTTTGAGGCATACAGCACTTGTCACATCCACAACGTACCCCTAATCGATCGGTGCTCAGGATGTGGCTCACCTATTGAAATATATCGCGAATTGACATGCATGTGTAAAGTTTGCGACATGAAATTTTCAGAGGTAATCGGTAATAAACTCCACGAATCCGATTTTTTAATTTCTGCATGGCTAGCAGGTCAATATGTTGAGAAACTACCTGATGTCAGTATCTCGCATCGCTGGGGATTGCACACCTTTTATACTGATTATATATCTGGGCAAGAGTCTCGAACTGAAGGATTTATCAATTTTTTTACAGACTGGCCTAAAAACTTTATAAGTAAAATTGACCAAGATACAGAGTACAGATTAAGTATTGGTTTAAAGCCTGTCCAAGAATCCACATTTCAGGAGGTATTTGGTTCTTTATTAGTCGATGCATCAAAGTTGCCCGCTCGAAACATGTCTGAAAATATTGTGCTTCGAGCAATATTTTCGCATCTCTATGAGCAAACTTTTGATAAAAAGAGTCCTATCGGGAGTGTGATAATGAATAGCTTGGAGGTTTCAATCCTGCTTAATTCATCAACAGAGCAAGTGGCAGCCTTGTTTGAGCAGGGTCTTCTACAAGCGTACCGCAGAGTTTCGAGCAAATCAGCTCCATCTATTTATACGCCATTATTTCGACTCGAAAATGTTATGTCTGTTTGGTTAACATCCTACCAGAGTCCCTCATCTAATATCCGCCACTTCACTAGTAGGTGGTAGAAAATATATGCATTTAAACGAACTACTTTCAATTGCTGATTGTAGCGACAGAAATCGCCAATTAAAAAGAGCATTTAACGGTTTGCAGAATCCGATAGCTATTGATGGAAAAGAGGTTGACGCTATTCACATTTTGGCAAATCTCACCTGTCCTCTCACGAAGCTCAAAGATGCTACTGATGCTAAAAATGCGAAGCTCTTAATCCACGACTCATCGTGGCTCGATAATTGTGCTAACACAACTCAGTTTATTCATTCTCATAATTTAAAATATCCAAATTATAGAATTCAAGGTGTTATTCGCTTACAGCCCGTTGGGGAATTGCCCATAGGTTACCTCTCGTCAGCCATTATTTCTGATACTCGTTTAGGATGGTCTCATAATAGTAAATATATAAACTTCCAGCTTTTTTTTGGTGCATATTTTGTCTGGCAAGATCGAACTGTCACCATTCATCAACTTATATCAGAACACAACATTCTTTTTAGAGAGTTATTGTTTTGGTAATCATCCCATTTTTA
>NZ_LCWL01000023.1:0-27648 GCF_001441695.1 Alishewanella sp. WH16-1
TATTAACTGATCGGCATTACGGCATGTGCCGGGTGTTTTATAACTGCGACTCGCCGTTAGAAACGGTAAATCCCTTTCAGGTAGTAGTAACCGCCGTTAATACCCATCGGTGAGGTCTCAAAGTACTTGGCGCCAAGGATACTGCTAAACTCAGCTGGCAGACGCTCTGGCTCAGTATCAAACACGTTCTGAGCACCAATAGCGACCGAGAAATTATCATTCCAGTGATAGGCAACTTCAACATCGAAAGTCACTTTCGCTGAACCCTCGCCGGTTAGGCCCGGATCATCGGCATGTACGCCCTGGAAGCTGCCGTAGTAGTTACCACGGATAAACATATCGATATCCTGCCACTGTTGATTCCAGGTCAGGGTCGCGCGGTGGTCTGGCAAATCCTTCTCTAAGCGTGATACTTTGAAGTCACCGGTAACGGCAGTAAAGCGTTTTACTTCCGTATCGGTCCAGTTATAAGCCAGACTAAAAGTGCTACGGCCATCTAATAAGCTGGTGCTGTAGTTAGCAACTAAATCCAAACCGGTGGTGACGGTATCAAAGTCGTTGGTCAGGAACGTCACTTTTGACAAAGACTCCACACCCCGCACTCCGGCTGCGCGCAATACGTCGCGGTCAGTCTGGGTGACGTCAAACTCAGTAGACTGGCTGATGCGGTCATCAACTTCGATACGGAAAAAATCCGCAGTAAAGAAGAAACCACTGCCGCTATACACCAGACCCAGGGCGTAACTGCGTGATTCTTCAGGCGTTAACTCTTTACCGCCTTTTAACAGCGAGACTGGGTGAGTTGGTGGTAGTAACGCAACATCCTGTAGTTCGCCCTCAAAAATTGCGGTACGGACGTTACGTACGTTGGCCTGACCGACCGTTGGCGCGCGGAAACCGGTACTGTGTGAACCACGCAGTGCCCAGTCGTCATTTAAACGGTATTGACCAGTGATTTTGTAGTTAGTGGTGCTGCCAAAACTGTCGTAATCTTCAAAGCGCAGCGCACCGGCCAGTAACAAGTTTTCGGTCATTTCGGCCTGAACATCGACATAGGCCGCATAGTTACGACGGGTATTCACACCGGCATCATCCGGCTGAAAGCCCGGGAAGCCATTTGAACCATTGGTGAGCTGGCTTACATAAGGGCCAATTTCCCAGGAGGCAACCTCACCGGCCACGATTTCAAAGGTTTCTTCGGTCCATTGCAGACCGCCGGCAACAGCAACATCATTATATAAACCGGCATTTACATATTTAACGAAGTCAGCGGTAAAGTTTTTCTCCAATTGGATATATTTACCGGCCTCGAATTCAGTTGGGGTATCTGGCCCCAGAGAGGCGTTTACCGTATTAATAATGTTAAAGGCGGATTCGTTGCGACCAACAGAGGCAGAGAAATCATAGAACACGCCCTGCGCAAAACCTGACTTAAACTCGCCTTTAGTACCCGCAGTGAGTGAGGTATCTGTAATGTTACCGCCAAAGTTCGGCGTAAAGCCACCCGGGAACATTGAGAAGAAAGTAAAGCAGTTATCCGGTAAAGCATTAACCCGGGCCGTGATTTCATTGTGGTTGAGTTTACGGGTGCCGTCAAATAGCGACACATTACTACAGTTACCTAAACCTGCCGTATCAATGACTTCCAGTGTTTCACCACCGTCGTTGGAGAACACGCCACCGCGTGTATGCGGGTTACGGTAGTAAAAACCACCGGTTACGTCGCGCTCAGAGTAGTTACCGAAAAGATAGGCTTCACGATCGTTACCGAGATCCAGACCGGCATTAGCAAATAAGCTAATATCGTCTTTAATCTTCGGCGAACCCCACACCTGAGTAATAGGTGCAATCGCCGGGTTACCCTGGGATGCTAATTCGGCCGCATCGCCACGTTGTACGCTACGGCTGGTAGCATCAACATTTTTATACTGCATGCTGACGTTAAAGAAGCCGTTATCGGTCAGTGGCATACCGACATTAGCGGCAATCTCGGTCGAGGTACCGTCACCGGCGTAAAACTCACCTTGTTTAACTTCGACCGAACCACCATCAGCGGCGTCTTTCAGCACAAAGTTAATCACACCGGCAATGGCATCAGAACCGTATTGTGCCGCTGCACCATCACGCAGCACTTCTACTTGTTTTAGTGCAATGCCTGGGATCACGGAAATATCCGGACCTTGCGAGCCATCGTTCAGGCCGCCGCCTAAGAAGGTAATAACCGAAGCTCGGTGACGGCGTTTACCGTTTAACAATACCAGGGTACTGTCAGAGGATAAACCGCGCAGGTTAACCGGCCGGATCAAGGTAGCGGCATCGCTGATCGGCGTGGTTTGCACGTTCAGTGATGGGATAGTCGTGGTCAGCATATTCAGCATATCGCTGCTGCCACTTTTCATCAGCTCGTCACCGCCGATAATATCAACCGGTACCGGTGAATCGGCAATAGAGCGCGGCGCGGCGCGGGTACCGACCACGGCAATTTTTTCAACTTTCTGCTCTTCAGCAGCTGCTTCCTGAGCCAGAGCACTGGTAGAGTAGAGTCCCAGTGCCAGCCCGGAGGCTAACGCGTATTTTACTGCCCGGCAAACCGGACTATAGTGGTTAGCTTTATTGGTCATGATTAGTTCCTGGATAATTGACTGAGGTTGCGGACGCTACGCTGTTATTTTTAATGGCGTCTTTTTAAACATATTTTATTCGACGCGCGCTGTCTATCTTATTTAGGATGCAATTCGGCGCAACTGTAGTATTTTTAATCAATAAACCCCAGTAAAGGTACATATATTGCATACATACAAGAACGTAAGTAAAAATTCAACAGATTTGCGGATCCGCACATTACAACAGCACGACTTAGCGGGGGTTGCCGAACTAGCCACTTTGGTACATGGTGCTGGCTATACCGAACCGCAACAGTTAGCCAGTTGGGTCACTCTGGGAACAAAAGCCGGGTACTGTGCCTGCCTGCTGGCCGAGGTTAATAACCAAATTGTGGCCTACCGAATAAGCTTTGCCCCAGGTCAATGGCAAACTGACCTGTGGTGCTCTGTGGCACTCTGGCCTGTGTCGCTCGAAAAAATGGCTTACTTCAAGTCTGTCGCGGTGCATCCGGACTGGCAGGGGCAAGGCATAGGGCAACGGCTGCTACAAAACTCCATTCAAGCATTAAAGCAGCAGGGGGCCACAGCGGGTTTAGCCCACCTGTGGCGCGAGAGTCCGAACAACAGCGCGGTTCGATATTTCTCGAAAGCCGGCGGGCGCTTATTGCAAATTCATCCTAATCGCTGGCAACATCTGTCTGCTGATGGTTATCTGTGCCCGCGTTGTGGCGCTGTGTGCTGTTGTAGTGCTGCTGAAATGGTGTTGGAGTTTTAATGCCCAATTTTTATGACCCTTATGTTGCAACTTCGCTACCGACTGATGTCAGTTATGTCTCGTCTTACTGGACTGCCAATGCGATAAATAGTTGCGACCATAACGCAGCCGCGTTGCCAGAACAGGCTGAAATAGTAGTAGTCGGAGCTGGTTATACCGGACTAAGTTGTGCCTACGAGCTTAGCCAACGTTATAACCGTAAAGTGGTGCTGCTGGAGGCCAATCAGCCAGGTTGGGGCTGCAGCAGCCGTAATGCCGGCTTTGTTCTGCGTGGCACCGGACGTTTAGGTCTTAGTCAGCTAAAGGCCCGGTTTGGCTTAGAGCAGGCCCAGCTATTTCATCAGGAATATGGCTTAGCCTTGCAGCGATTAAAAGACTTGGTCGCTGCCGGTAATATCGATTGTCAGGCGCAAACACCGGGGTATCTGAAAATTGCCCATACTGTGAAACAGGCGCAGTTGCTGCAGCAACAAGCTGAGCGCTTACAGCGGGATTTTGCTTATGCGGTCAGTTTTCTGGATCAATCGGCATTGCAGGGTTGTATTAACAGTCCGGGCGCGTTTGGCGCTTTAAGACTACCGGATTGCTATGGTATTAATCCGTTTTTATTGCTGCGGGGGCTGGCAGGTTTAGCTGAGCGCAGCGGAGTAAAGGTATTTGCCAATACTTCACTGCGGGCGATTAATCACACCGGTGCTGGCTACCAACTGACTACCAGTGCCGGTTCACTGCACTGCGAACAGTTGGTGCTGGCCACTAATGCCTATACACCGAAAAATATTTTGCCTGAGCTTAACCGGGGCTGCCTGCCAGTGCTAAGCAGCATTATTGTGACTAGGCCCCTGACTGCCTCAGAGCTATCGGCCTGTGGCCTGACGCCCGGTTTTATGGCGATGGATACCCGAGCCCTAAAATATTACTACCGGCTATTACCGGATAATCGCCTGTTATTTGGTGGCCGTAGCGCCATCAGTGGTGCTGATCTGGCCAAGCCGCAATATCCGGCGCAGTTACGCCAAGCGCTGTGGCAAACCTTGCCGGCGCTGCAAGGCATTGACTATCAGTATCACTGGGCAGGTTGGGTTGGCGTCTCTTATGATGATTTGCCGCGTGTTGCCCAAACATCAGAGGGTATTTATTATGCCGCCGGCTATTGTGGCAGTGGCGTATCTTATAGCTTACTGGCCGGGCAACGCCTGGCCGAAAAGCTGATGGGCGAAACCTTACCGCCATTGCCGCTATATCAAAGCCCGCTGCAGCCCTTTCCGTTTACCCGCGGCCGCCGGCTGGCACAATATGCCTATTATCAGTGGGCACAATTTGCGGATCGCTTTTTAAGTTAGCCCCCGAAAACTTAACATATCAGACTAATAAAGAATAAGGATCGAGTAGCATGCCGGCATTTTGGCCAGAATTTTTGTTAATTGCCACTGCACATTTATTAGCGGTAGCCAGTCCGGGTCCCGATTTTGCGATTATCCTGCGCTATGCTGTGCGCTATGGCCGGCAAACCGCCATTTGGGCCAGTCTGGGCATTGGTACTGGGATCCTGTTGCATATTACCTATTCGCTGGTTGGTATTGGCTTATTGATTAAAACCACACCCTGGTTATTTCAGGCGTTAACAGTGGTAGCTGCCGGTTATCTGATTTATTTGGGGCAGGGTGCAATACGCGCCAAAGCGCCGGCTACGGTAGCAGGTGAGGAAGAAGCATCGTCAGATCAACCACGTCGGCGCGCCGCCTTTTTAGCCGGCTTTATTACCAATGGTTTAAATGTTAAAGCAACCTTATTCTTTTTGTCGCTGTTCGCGGTCGTCATTTCAGCCAGCACGCCGCTCAGTTATAAAGTGATCTATGGCCTCTATATGGCCGTTGCTACCGCTGCCTGGTTCTGTTTGTTATCCGTTTTGCTAACCCGACCACCGGTGCGGCGCTTGCTGCTGGCGAAAGGTTATTGGTTTGACCGGTTAATGGGTATCGTACTGTTACTGTTGGCTGGTCATTTACTGCTCGGTACCTTTTTACCGGCTTAGTAAGCTGGCAGCACGAAAACAGCGGTTGGACAGCAGGCCGGATGTCGTTATAATGCGCGCCGCCCTTGTGGCGCTAACCATTAATTGCACTGGATTTGCGATCCAGCCCGGCAAGAGGATAAAAGATGTTTGTTGTAGCTGCCTTATATAAGTTTGTTGATTTACCGGATTATGAAGCTCTGCGTGAGCCGCTATATAACCATATGGTGATGCATAAGGTGAAAGGCACCTTGCTGTTAGCTGCGGAAGGGATTAATGGCACTATCTCTGGCCCGCGCGAAGGAGTCGATGCGGTAAAAGCCTGGCTGGACGCTGATGGGCGCTTTGCGGGGATGAGTTACAAAGAATCTTTCGCCGAGGAGCAGGCGTTTTATCGCACCAAGGTTAAATTGAAACGAGAAATCGTGACTATGGGTGTCGAAGGCCTGGATCCAAAACATATCGTTGGCACCTATGTTAAGGGTGAAGAGTGGAATAAGCTGATTAGCGATCCGGACACCATTCTGATCGATACCCGTAACGACTATGAAGTGGCGATCGGTACTTTCGAGGGCGCGATTAACCCCAATACCACCAGTTTCCGCGAGTTCCCGCAGTGGGCTGCCGAGAATCTGGATAAAACCAAACATAAAAAAGTGGCGATGTTCTGTACCGGTGGTATCCGCTGTGAGAAATCGACTGCCTTTTTAAAAACCCAGGGCTTTGAAGAGGTGTACCACCTGGATGGCGGTATCCTGAAGTATCTGGAAGAGATGCCGGAAGAAAACAGCAAATGGCAGGGCGAATGCTTTGTGTTTGACCAGCGCGTGGCGGTAAAGCATGGGTTGGAGCAGGGCAGTTATGACCAGTGTTATGCCTGCCGGATGCCGTTATCCGCAGCAGATCTGGCGTCTGAGCACTATGTCAAAGGCTTAAGCTGCCCGCATTGTCACGATAAAACCACGGATGAGCAAAAAGCAGCCTTTGCCGAGCGGCAAAAGCAGGTACAACTGGCGAAAGCGCGCGGCGAAAAACATATCCGCGACGGCAAATTCGAATCCTAACAACAGTTATCCACAGCACTCCGGTACCGGTCAGACCAGTTTATCCACAGGTCTCCGGTACAGGTGTCGGACACCTGTGAATAAAACCACAGGTTAGTTCTAAATATCAGAACGGTATCTGCGTTTTAATGCAATTTTCTTTCGGGTTCTTTCCGGTAAGCTAGATCATGTTTTGTAACGACTATCTTCCGGAGGAACCTGATGAAAAAATTACTGTTAGCATCATCTTTAGCCGCCTTAATGGCTTTGCCTGCCCAAGCTGCTGATTACGTGATAGACACGGAAGGCGCGCATGCCTTTATTCAATTTAAGATTAGCCATTTAGGTTACAGCTGGTTGTATGGCCGCTTTAACGATTTCAGCGGCGATTTTAGTTACGACAGCAATAATCTGGCCGCTTCAAAAATCAATGTGACTATCGATACCAAGAGTATTGATTCCAACCACACTGAGCGTGATCAGCATTTACGTAGCGCGGACTTCCTGAATGTCGAAAAATTCCCACAGTCCAGCTTTGTCAGCACCAAAGTAGTACCAACCAGTGGCGATAACTTTGAGCTGCACGGTAAATTCACGCTAAACGGTGTGACCAAAGATATTGTGATTGCGGCAGAAAAAATTGGTGAAGGCCAGGATCCCTGGGGTGGCTATCGCGCCGGTTTTGCTGGTACTGCGGCGTTTGCACTGAAAGATTTTGGCATTAATTACGATCTGGGCCCGGCTGCGGCTACCGTATATCTGGAACTGAGTGTCGAAGGTATTCGCAAGTAATAACGCCAATCAGAATAAAACCCCGATGGCAACTTAAGCCGTCGGGGTTTTTATTTTATTGACTAAGCTGAGCGGCGAGCTGTGCTCTGGCTTCAATAAAGTCTGGTTCCTCGATGACCATGCGGGCAATTTGCTGATACAAGGCATTGGCACGCACCTTATCGCCCTGACGCAGGTATAACTGCGCCAGCCGTAACTTAGCACGCGGTAACCGCAGTTGCTGACTACCATCGTAGAAGGCGAGGTAGGCCTCTAAAGCCTGAATACCCTCAGCCTGATAATGCTCAGTAAAGACCGCAAGCCGGCCAAGTTGAAAATTAACGTTATGGCGGCTGATTTCATCAGTCAATAAGGGTTGTAGCTGCAAATAGGTTTGCTGTGCCACGAGAAATGCACTCTGCTGGGTTAAGATGGCAGCCTTACGCAGCAACAGTTCAGTGTTATCCGGCGTTTGTACCAGCTGAGCATCCAACAGCGCCAGCGCATCACTCAGGCGACCTTCTGCAACGGCATTACTGGCTCTGGCCAAGGTACCTTGCACCGGATCGAGCGCGAACAATTGTTCGGTAAGTTCTGCTGCCAGGGCTTTACTACCACCTGCCGTAGCCGGCGCAACCTGATAAAAGTTAATCAGCGCTTGCCGGGCCAGATAGTTTTGCGGATCGAGGCTTATCGCTTTTTGTAATAACTCCAGCCCATCGGTGGCTCTTTTGCGAGCGTTAAAGATATTGCCGCTATTGGCGAGCGCAATTTTATTTAGCGCTGCCTGAGTAAGCAGGGCACTGTGCTCAGGGAACTGTTGAATCAACTCGTTAAGCAGCGTATTGGCTTCTTCCCGAAACTGTTGTTGGATCAGTGCTCTGGCACGCAATAGCATCAATTCCGGATCCTGCTGTGCGACCGGATCCTGCTGTGCGACCGGATCCTGCTCCAGTTGTTTTAATAACTCAGTATAACGAGCCTTGGCGAATAGCGACGTATAATCGCTGCTGGCCGGAGCCGACAGCGGTATGGTTAACAGCAGGGAGAGAAGCAGAGCTTTCATGAACAACCGTCGATAACTAGAAAAAATCCGGCGCTAATTTTGCTTTAACTTAAGCAAAAATACCATTTATTTCGGAATTTCCAGTTCGATATCGGTCTTGGGAATACTGCAACATGGCAAGAATTCGCCACGGCGGACAAAAGCCAGTGGCTCTTGCAGGTAACTGACTTGTCCATTCAATAACTTACAACGACAGGCGCCGCAAAAACCCTCACGGCACTGATAGTTAACCGCCTGCTGCTGTTGCTCCAGAAACTGTAGCAGGTTAGGCGAGGAGCCATCGAAGTTGACGACGACCTCGCCGTTAATGCGGACCTGCGGCATCGGCGTTACAGATCAAAATCACCAAAGTCGGCGGTATCGACTTCGTTATCAATCTGACCCACCAGATAGGAGCTGATCTCCGATTCCTGCGGTGCCACCTGCACATTGTCAGACACCAGCCAGGTATTGATCCACGGAATGGGGTTTTGGGTGGTGGCAAAGCGTGGTTTTAAGCCTACCGCCTGCATCCGGCTATTGGTAATAAACTCGACATACTGACACAGAATATCTTTGTTCAGGCCAATCATCGAGCCATCTTTAAACAGATAGGCTGCCCAGTCCTTTTCCTGCTCCGCCGCGCGCATAAAGATGGCGTAAGATTCCTCTTCGCACTCTTTGGCAATCTCCGCCATTTCCGGATCATCATCACCGCTGGCCAGAATATTCAGCATATGCTGGGTGCCGGTGAGATGCAGCGCTTCATCGCGGGCAATCAGCCGGATAATCTTGGCATTCCCTTCCATCAGCTCACGTTCGGCAAAGGCAAAACTGCAGGCAAAGCTGACATAAAAGCGGATCGCTTCTAACACGTTTACCGACATTAAGCACAGGTAAAGCCGTTTTTTCAGCTCACGCAGCGTGATCTGCTCGGTCTTACCATTAATTTGGTGTGTGCCTTCACCACAACGCTGATACAGATTAATGCCATCAATCAGATCGTCATAATAGCGGGTAACATCAATCGCCCGCTCTAAGATCCGCTCATTCAGCATAATATCGTCGAAGATCTTATGCGGTTCGGCACTGATATTGCGGATAATATGGGTATAGCTGCGGCTGTGAATGGTTTCACTAAAGGCCCAGGTTTCAATCCAGGTTTCCAGCTCCGGAATAGACACTATTGGCAACAGCGCGACGTTCGGCGAGCGGCCCTGTACTGAATCCAGCAGCGTCTGGTATTTCAGATTGCTGATAAAGATATGTTTTTCATGCTCAGGTAATTGCTGGAAATCAATCCGATCTTTACTGACGTCAATTTCTTCCGGCCGCCAGAAAAAGCTCAGCTGCTTTTCGATCAGCTTTTCAAAGATGGGATACTTTTGCTGGTCATAACGGGAGACGTTTACGGCATTACCAAAGAACATCGGTTCCTTGAGCTGGTCATTGATATTGCGGTTAAAGGTGGTATACGCCATGCTGATTTTAATCCTGAGAATCTGACAAAAACTTACTAAAAAAGAGCGGCCGGGCCGCTCTTCACTGCATTAGATCTTACAGGCGCCACCGGCGCAGCCGTCGTCTTCTGCTGCTGTGGGCTTGATATCATCCTGGATATCAGAAGCGCCATCACGGGTGTTATGGTAATACATCGTCTTCACACCCAGCTTATAGGCGGTTAGCAGATCTTTAAGCAGGATCTTCATCGGTACTTTACCGCCTTCGAACTTGGCCGGATCATAGTTGGTGTTAGCCGAAATGGTCTGGTCGATAAATTTTTGCATAATGGCCACCAGCGTCAGATAACCATCGTTTGATGGAATATCCCACAGCAGCTCGTACTGATCTTTTAAGCGCTCATACTCCGGCACAACCTGCTTTAAGATGCCGTCTTTACTGGCCTTGACGCTGATATGGCCACGCGGCGGCTCGATACCGTTAGTGGCGTTCGAGATCTGCGATGAGGTTTCAGATGGCATTAGCGCCGACAGCGTTGAGTTACGCAGGCCATACTGCTGAATATCTTTGCGCAGCTGTTCCCAATCCAGTTGTAAGGCTTCAGCACATACCTTATCCAGATCCTTTTTATAGGTATCAATCGGCAGAATACCCTGCGCATAAGTGGTTTCGTTAAACTTCGGACAAGGGCCTTGTTCCTGCGCCAGTTTCACCGAGGCTTTCAGCAGATAGTACTGCATTGCTTCGAAGGTACGGTGGGTCAGGGCATTGGCCGAGCCATCCGAGTATTTCACGCCATGCTTCGCCAGGTAGTAGGCGTAGTTAATCACACCAATGCCCAGAGTACGACGCGCCATAGAACCTGATTGAGCAGCCGGAATAGGGTAATCCTGATAATCCAGCAGGCTATCCAGTGCCCGCACCGCTAAATCTGCCAGCGGTTCAAACTCGTCCAGCTGTTCAATGGCGCCGAGGTTAAAGGCTGACAGTGTGCAGAGCGCGATCTCACCATTTGGATCATTAACATGCTCCAGCGGTTTGGTCGGCAACGCAATTTCCAGACACAGGTTGCTTTGCCGTACCGGTGCCAGCGCCGGGTTGAACGGGCTGTGCGTATTGCAGTGATCGACGTTTTGCAGGTAAATGCGGCCGGTACTGGCGCGCTCCTGCATAAATAAGGTAAAGAGTTCGACTGCCTTAATGCGCTTTTTACGGATCTTGCTGTCAGCTTCATACTTCACATATAAGGCTTCAAACTTTTCCTGATCTTCAAAGAAGGCATCATACAGCCCTGGCACATCAGAGGGGCTGAATAAGGTGATATAGTCATCTTTAATCAGGCGCTGATACATCAGGCGGTTAAACTGCACGCCATAGTCCAGATGCCGTACCCGGTTCTCTTCTACACCGCGGTTATTTTTCAGTACCAGCAGCGATTCAACTTCCAGATGCCATAAGGGGTAGAACAGGGTGGCGGCACCACCACGTACACCGCCTTGCGAGCAGCTTTTTACTGCGGTCTGGAAATGCTTATAAAACGGGATACAGCCAGTATGAAAGGCTTCGCCATTGCGGATTGGGCTACCCAGGGCGCGAATACGTCCGGCGTTAATACCAATACCGGCGCGCTGCGACACGTACTTTACAATGGCACTGGAGGTGGCATTGATCGAATCCAGGCTGTCACCACACTCAATCAGTACGCAGGAACTGAACTGACGGGTTGGGGTACGCACACCCGACATAATAGGTGTTGGCAGTGAAATCTTAAACAGCGACGTCGCATCATAAAAGCGGCGTACATAGTCCAGCCGGGTGCTCTTCGGGTAATTGGCAAATAAACAGGCGGCAACCAGCATATAGAGGAACTGGGCGCTTTCATAAATCTCACCGGTTACCCGGTTTTGTACCAGATATTTACCTTCCAACTGCTTAACGGCAGCATAACTGAAATTCAGATCGCGGCTATGGTCGATATAGCTGTTCAGGATATCCAGCTCTTCGCGGCTGTAATCAGCCAGAATATGCATATCGTATCGTTTGGCTTCGACCATCTTCACCACCTGGTCATACAGGTGGGGTGGTTCGAACTGACCGTAGGCCTTTTTTCGTAAATGGAATACTGCCAGCCGGGCCGCCATATATTGGTAATCCGGGGTCTCTTTTGAGATCAGATCGGCAGCGGCCTTGATAATGGTTTCGTGAATATCAGACGACTTGATGCCATCGTAAAACTGAATATGGGATTTCAGTTCCACCTGCGACACCGACACGTTTTTTAACCCCTCGGCCGCCCAGTCAATGACGCGGTGAATTTTATCTAAATCCAGAGGTTCGCGCCGACCATCGCGCTTAGTCACAAAAAGAGTTTGAGTCATCGCTGAAATATTCCATTTCTTTTAATAATAAGTGAATCGGGTTTAGCGCACGGCTATCAATACACCCAGGTTGCTGACGATTTACACAACATATGGGTGTATTTCAAAAGACGATCACAAGATAGTGTGTATTGTTAGAATTTGCAAGCGAGGAAAAAGCGGCTTTTTTGTGCAGTTTTTTTGCCGGTTAGCAGCCACTAACCTTGAGTTCAGTGTGCCCGGATGCACCGGTCAGAGGCAAGCTTTTTTATAGATTTTTTTGCTTGGATTTATTTGTTCTATAAAGCAACATTTTTAGTTTAAGCGGTTATTTAGCAGCCAGAGCAAATCAGTATCACTGGCTGCCTGGCCATCAGACCGGCTTACGCGCTACCACAAAGTAGTTAACATCCAAACCGGCACCAAGCTTAAAACTGTTATTCAGCGGGTTAAAATGCAGGCCAGTGGCATCCACTAATTCCAAACCGGCGTCTTCGATATAGCGCATCAATACTGACGGGCGGATAAACTTATCAAACTGATGGGTACCGCGCGGCACCAGCTTTAACAGATACTCAGCGCCGACTATGGCAAACAGGTACGCTTTGGCGGTTTTATTAATGGTCGAGAATACCAGCGTTGCACCTGGCGCAGCCAGTTCGGCGCAGGCGCGCACCACCGATGCCGGATCCGGTACATGCTCCAGCATTTCCATACAGGTCACCAGTTCAAATTCGCCGGCGTGACGCGCAGCAAAATCTTCTGCGGTGCTTTGCTGATAATCAATATTTACTCCGGCTTCCAGGGCATGCAGGCGGGCGACATTCAGGCCATCCGGCGCCATATCAATACCGGTCACCTTTGCGCCGGCGCGCGCCATACTCTCGGCCAGGATGCCACCGCCACAGCCGACGTCGAGAGTGTTGCGGCCAAACAGCCCACCGAGTTGATCACTGATATAACCTAAGCGGGTCGGATTTAATAAGTGCAGTGGTTTAAACTCGCCTTCCGGATCCCACCAGCGGGCAGCAATCTCATTAAACTTACTGATTTCATTCTGATCGACGTTACTGTTTTTATCGAAGTTATCGGGGCTGTTCATAGTCACTACCTGATTGTTTTCGCGCATTATAAAGCCTTAGCCGGTGCTGGCAACGGCGGCAATTCGAGCAGGCGGTGCAAACAGGCATGGCAAGGTAATATTTCTGTGATAGAATCCGGCGTTGTCTCGCGCTAAACAAAGGCAAGAAAAGCGAGTTATCTATCTGATTTAAGGGAAAATAACGTTTTATGACAGATCTGGCCAGAGAAATAGTTCCAATAAATATCGAAGAGGAATTAAAAAATTCCTACCTCGATTATGCCATGAGCGTAATCGTTGGCCGGGCCTTACCCGATGTCAGGGATGGTCTGAAGCCAGTGCACCGCCGCGTGTTGTTTGCCATGAAGGAACTGGGTAACGACTGGAACAAGGCCTACAAAAAATCCGCCCGTGTCGTCGGTGACGTTATCGGTAAATACCATCCGCATGGTGACAGTGCGGTATACGATACTATCGTGCGGATGGCTCAGCCATTTTCGCTACGGTATATGCTGGTGGATGGTCAGGGTAACTTTGGTTCAATTGACGGCGACTCGGCCGCTGCCATGCGTTACACCGAAGTCAGAATGGCCCGCATTGCCCATGAGCTGTTAGCCGATCTGGACAAAGAAACCGTTGATTTCGTGCCTAACTATGACGGCACCGAACAAATTCCTGCCGTATTACCGACCAAGGTCCCGAACCTGCTGATTAACGGCTCATCTGGTATTGCCGTAGGTATGGCAACCAATATTCCACCGCATAACCTGAATGAAATTATTGATGGTTGTCTGGCGTTAATTGCTAATCCGGATATCGAACTGCATGAACTGATGCAATATATCCCGGGTCCGGATTTCCCAACCGCCGCCATTATCAACGGTCGTAAAGGTATTGAAGAAGCCTACCGTACCGGTCGCGGCAAGGTGTATATCCGCGCCAAAACCACGTTGGAAACCGACGAGAAAACCGGTCGCGAAGCCATTATCGTTAATGAAATTCCGTATCAGGTAAATAAAGCGCGGCTGATTGAAAAAATTGCCGAGCTGGTAAAAGAAAAACGCATTGAAGGTATCTCAGCGCTACGTGATGAGTCTGATAAAGACGGCATGCGGATTGTGATTGAGCTAAAACGCGGTGAATCCTCAGACGTGATGCTGAACCAGTTATATGCCAATACCCAGATGCAAACGGTATTTGGTATCAATATGGTTGCCTTGGCCAATGGCCAGCCAAAGCTGTTAAGCCTGAAAGAGATGCTGGAATACTTTATTCTGCATCGACGCGAAGTGGTGACCCGCCGCACGGTTTACGATCTGCGTAAAGCCCGCGAACGCGCCCATATCTTAGAGGGTTTAGCCGTTGCACTGGCCAATATCGATGCCATTATCGAACTGATTAAAACCTCAGCCAGCCCGGCGGAAGCCAAAGCGGGCTTAGTCGAGCGCGGCTGGGAGCTCGGTGGTGTAAGTGCCATGCTGGAACGTGCCGGTCAGGATGCAGCGCGTCCGGAATGGCTGGAAGAACATTTTGGCATTCGCGATGGCCAGTACTTCCTGACAGAACAGCAAGCCCAGGCTATCCTCGACTTACGTCTGCACAAGTTAACGGGTCTGGAACATGAAAAGATCCTGGCCGAGTACAAAGAGCTGTTGGATCTGATTGCTGAGTTACTGCATATCCTGGCAAGCCCGGAGCGGCTGATGGAAGTGATCTGCGAAGAGCTGGCGGCAGCCAAAGCCCAGTACGGCGATGCCCGGCGCACCGAGATCCAGGACAATATGCTGGATATCAACTTAGAAGATCTGATCACCGAAGAAGATGTGGTGGTGACCTTATCGCACCTGGGTTATGCCAAATATCAGCCGCTGTCTGATTATGAAGCGCAGCGCCGTGGTGGCCGCGGTAAAGCCGCGACTACCGTAAAAGATGAAGATTTCGTCGATAAGCTGCTGGTTGCCAGCACCCACGATACCATTCTGTGTTTCTCGAACCGCGGCCGTTTATACTGGCTGAAGGTGTATCAGTTACCGCTGGCCAGCCGCACTGCACGTGGCAAACCTATCGTCAATATTCTGCCATTGGAAGAGGGCGAGCGCATTAACGCCATCCTGCCGGTACGCGAATACGAAGAAGGCAAGTACGTCTTTATGGCCACCGCCAATGGTACCGTGAAGAAAACCGCCTTGACCGAATACTCGCGGCCTCGCAGCAACGGTATTATTGCGGTGAATCTGAATGAAGGCGATAAGCTTATTGACGTTGGCATTACCGATGGCAGCAACGAAATTATGCTGTTCTCGGATGATGGCAAGGTTGTACGCTTTGCCGAAGACGAAGTGCGGCCAATGGGCCGTGGCGCTACCGGTGTACGCGGTATCCGCTTACGCGATGGAGGCAGTGTGGTGTCACTGATTATTCCTCAGGGCGAAGGCGCTATTCTGACTGTAACCGAAAACGGCTATGGAAAACGTACTGCACTGACCGAATATCCGACCAAGAGCCGCGCTACCCAGGGTGTGGTCTCGATCAAGGTCTCTGAGCGTAACGGCCTGGTGGTAGGTGCAGTTCAGGTCGCAGAAAGTGACGAGATCATGATGATTTCGGACAAAGGTACGCTGGTACGCACTAGGGTACGTGAAGTGTCAGAAGTGGGGCGCAACACCCAGGGCGTGATCCTGATCCGTACCCAGGAAGGCGAAAAAGTCTCGGGTGTGGAGCGAATTGCTGAAATTCAGGAAGAGCAAGTGGCGGCGCTTGCTGATGCCGAAGGCGTAGTCCGTACGCCGGAGGTACAGGACAGCCAACTGGCGCAGGATGACGCCGGCGAAGAAGAATAATACTGTTTAGAAAACGGGCGCTTTGGCGCTCGTTTTCTTTTAGGCAGAACAAGAAAGAACAACTAAGGCCAGTTTTAAATTACGCAACGAAAGTGAGATCTAACCATGACAACCTATAATTTTTGCGCTGGCCCGGCGATGCTGCCTGTTGAAGTAATGGCACAAGCCCAGCAGGAATTTGTGAACTGGCAAGGCCAGGGCTGCTCAGTAATGGAGCTGAGCCATCGCAGTAAGCCTTTTATTAAAGTTGCCGCTGACGCGGAACAAGACCTGCGCGATTTACTGGCCATCCCCGCCAACTACAAGGTCTTGTTTATGCACGGTGGTGGCCGAGGCCAGTTTTCTGCCGTGCCGCTTAATTTATTAAAGAGCGGTCAAAGTGCCGACTATTTTGTCTCTGGTGCCTGGTCATCCGCAGCGGTTGAGGAAGGGACTAAGTTTGGTCAAGTTAGAGCGCAGGATATCCGCGTTAAGAACGCCGATGGCAACCGTAGTTTACTCAATCCAGCAGATTGGCAGATTAACTCAGCTGCGGCCTATGCGCACTTTTGCCCGAACGAAACCGTCGATGGCCTCGAGTTTTCGGCCTTACCGCAAACCACAGTGCCGTTAGTTGCGGATCTGTCCTCGACGATTTTATCACGGCCACTGGATGTCAGCCGCTACGGCGTGATCTATGCCGGCGCGCAGAAGAATATCGGCCCCTCAGGCTTGACCGTGGCCATAGTCCGCGAAGATTTGTTGCCGGCGCCCAACAGCGCCATTCCGGCGGTGTTGGATTACCGCCTGGCCGCTGAAAATGACAGCATGTTTAACACGCCACCAACCTATGCCTGGTATCTGGCCGGTTTAGTGTTTAAATGGTTAAAAGCGCAGGGCGGTGTGGCGGCGATGGCTAAGTTAAATCAACAAAAAGCCCAGACGCTGTATCAGTTTATCGATAAAAGTGATTTTTACCGCAACGATGTTGATACGGTATACCGTTCCTGGATGAATGTGCCGTTTTTCCTGGCCGATGAGCGCTTAAACGATCTGTTCGTAACCGAAGCCGAGCAACATGGATTGCTGGCGTTAAAGGGGCACCGTATGGTCGGCGGTATGCGCGCCAGTATTTATAATGCAATGCCGCTGGCGGGCGTACAGACGCTGGTCAGCTTTATGCAGGAGTTTGAGAGGGTGCACGGATGAAAACCCTAACTCTGCAACCTATCTCGAAAGTAGCCGGTGAAGTGCATTTACCCGGCTCGAAAAGTATCTCTAACCGGGTTCTGCTGTTAGCGGCACTGGCCGAAGGCACGACCCGCATCACTAACTTGCTCGACAGCGATGATGTTAAGCATATGCTGAACGCCTTAACGGCGCTCGGCGTCAGTTATAAGTTATCAGCTTGTCGTACCGAATGCGACGTACAGGGTCTGGGTGCTTTGTTTCATCATCCGCATGCGCTGACGTTATTTTTGGGTAACGCCGGCACCGCGATGCGGCCGTTAACGGCGGCTTTGGCTGCGTCTAATGTTGATGTGACGCTAACGGGCGAACCTCGGATGTATGAGCGGCCAATCGGCCATCTGGTCGATGCACTGCGCCAACTGGATGCCGATATTCAGTATCTGGAGCAGGATGGTTTTCCGCCACTGAGGATCAAAGGTAAACCCCTTAGCGCCGGTACGATACGGATTAATGGCAGTATCTCCAGTCAGTTTTTAACGGCGGTGTTGATGGTGGCGCCACTGCTTAACGGCGATAGCGAGATCCTGATTGACGGCGAGTTGGTTTCTAAACCCTATATTGATATCACGCTGGCTCTGATGGCACGCTTTGGCGTCACGGTTGAAAATCAGCAATATCAGCGCTTCCTGGTAACGGGTAACCAGCATTACCGCTCGCCGGGCCACTGGCTGGTTGAGGGCGATGCGTCATCGGCGTCCTACTTTTTGGCCGCCGCGGCGATTAAAGGTGGTACCATTAAAGTTACCGGCATTGGTAAAGATGCGGTGCAGGGCGATATTCACTTTGCCGATGCGCTGGCGGCGATGGGCGCCACAGTGGAATGGGCCGGTGATTATATTGCCGTCACCCGTAACCAATTAACTGGCATTGACCGTGATTATAACGCCATTCCGGATGCTGCGATGACTATTGCCACCACGGCGTTGTTTGCCAAAGGTCCGACGGTGATCCGCAATGTTTATAACTGGCGGGTTAAAGAAACCGATCGGTTGGCAGCGATGGCAACAGAGCTAAGAAAAGTGGGGGCTGAGGTAGAAGAAGGCGAAGATTATCTGAAAATCACGCCACCGACACAGCTAAAGCATGCCAGCATTGCCACCTATAATGACCATCGGATGGCGATGTGTTTCTCTCTGGTCGCGTTAAGTGATACGCCGGTCACCATTGAAGATCCGGATTGTACCGCGAAAACCTTTCCGAAATATTTTGATGTTTTTCAACAGCTTAGCCAATAGCGCTTAGCCCGGCCCGTCAAGAACGCGTAACCAAACTGGCTACGCGTTTTCTGTTTAATCAACGCAGTTAAACACAGCTTTTGTCATAAAAAGCTGTATAATGTGCGCCGTTTTCATTACCGATTAATCTGTTTTCAGGGGGTAGGATGCCACTTAATGCACCAGTTATTACCATAGATGGCCCAGGTGGCGCGGGTAAAGGCACGATCAGCCGCTTAGTTGCACAGCAGCTGGGTTGGCAGTTACTCGACAGTGGCGCCATTTATCGGGTTCTGGCGCTGGCAGCAATGCATCATCAAATCGATGCTGCCGACGAAGCCGCACTACAACCATTGGCCGCGCATTTAGATGTGCAGTTTACCAGTGACGAAGCCGGTAACACGCTGGTTATTCTGGAAGGCGAAAATGTAAGCCACAGTATCCGTACGCAGGAAGTGGCTGAAATGGCATCGAAAATTGCTGCGTTACCGACGGTGCGCGAAGCCTTGTTACGCCGTCAGCGCGCCTTTGCTGAACAGCCAGGCCTGGTCGCAGATGGTCGCGATATGGGAACGGTTGTATTCCCGCAGGCAGAAGTTAAAATCTTTTTAACCGCCACCGCGCAAGAGCGCGCCAATCGGCGCTTTTTGGAGTTGAAACAAAAGGGTTTTGATGTTAACATCGGCGACCTTTTAAGCGAAATCCAGGCCCGCGACGATCGGGATACCAATCGCGCTACGGCACCGCTAAAACCGGCGGCAGATGCCTATATGCTGGATTCGACCGGTAAAACCATTGAACAAGTGCTGCAAGAGGTACTGCAGGTGGTGCAAGGCAAATTGCCCGTGCACAACCCGTGAACCAGGCCAAAGCTGCATGTTGGACAGCCAGTAACACGGACGCTTACTGGTAAATTTAGCAACCCCATAACACAAGATGTGAAGTGGAGCACTTAACTGAAAAAGTGACTATGACTGAAAATTTTGCTTTATTATTTGAGGAAAGCCTCAAAGCCATCGAAACCCGCCCAGGTGCCATCGTTAAAGGTACTGTTGTTGCTGTTCTGAAAGACGTCGTCATGGTTGACGCTGGTCTGAAGTCAGAAGCCGCCATCCCGGTTGAGCAATTCAAATCTCTGAGCGGCGAAATCGAAGTTAGCGTGGGTGACATCATCGACGTAGCCTTAGACGCTATCGAAGATGGTTTCGGCGAAACCTTATTATCTCGTGAAAAAGCTAAGCGCCATGAGGCCTGGGTTCGCCTGGAAAAAGCTTGCGAAGATAAAGAAACCGTTATCGGTGTTATCACTGGTAAAGTTAAAGGTGGCTTCACAGTTGAAGTTGATGGCATCCGTGCTTTCCTGCCTGGTTCATTAGTTGACGTACGTCCGGTACGCGACACCCTGCACTTAGAAAACAAAGAGCTGGAATTCAAAGTTATCAAGCTGGATCAGAAGCGTAACAACGTGGTGGTATCACGTCGTGCCGTGATCGAATCTGAAAGCAGCCAGGAACGTGACCAGCTGTTAGAAAACTTAGAAGAAGGCATGGAAGTTAAGGGTATCGTTAAGAACCTGACTGACTACGGTGCTTTCGTAGACTTAGGTGGCGTAGACGGCTTACTGCATATCACTGATATGGCGTGGAAGCGCGTTAAGCACCCAAGCGAAATCGTTAATGTTGGCGACGAAATTCCAGTAAAAGTACTGAAATTCGACCGCGAGAAGCAGCGCGTATCTTTAGGCCTGAAGCAAATGGGCGAAGATCCGTGGGCAGCTATCGCCTCACGTTACCCAGAAGGTGCGAAAATTTCTGGTCGCGTCACTAACCTGACTGATTACGGCTGCTTCGTAGAAATCGAAGAAGGCGTAGAAGGCTTAGTTCACGTGTCTGAAATGGACTGGACCAACAAGAACATCCACCCATCTAAGGTTGTTAACCTGGGTGATGCTGTGGAAGTTATGGTTCTGGAAATCGACGAAGAACGTCGTCGTATTTCTTTAGGCCTGAAACAGTGTAAAGCTAACCCATGGGAAGAGTTCGCTAAGGGCTTTAACAAGGGCGATCGCGTAAGCGGTAAGATCAAGTCTATCACTGACTTCGGTATCTTCATTGGTCTGGACGGCGGCATCGACGGTCTGGTTCACTTATCTGACATCAGCTGGAACTCTACCGGCGAAGATGCAGTACGTGAATTCAAGAAAGGCGACGAAGTACACGCTGTTGTACTGCAAGTTGACCCAGAGCGTGAGCGTATCTCTTTAGGTATCAAGCAACTGGATGAAGATCCGTTCAATGATTACCTTGCTGACAACAAAAAAGGTGCTATCGTTAAAGGTGAAGTTTCGGCCGTTGACGCTAAAGGCGCTACTGTGATGTTAGAAGGTGGTGTTGAAGGTTACGTTCGCGTGTCTGATATTTCACGTGATCGCGTTGAAGACGCTACTACAGCGCTGAAAGTTGGCGAAGCCATTGAAGCCCGTCTGATGGGCGTGGATCGTAAGAACCGCGTAATCAGCCTGTCTATCAAAGCCAAGTTTGAAGCTGAAGAAAAAGAAGCTATGGATACCATCAACAGCAAGCAACAAGATGCTGACTTTGGTGTGAACGCTATGGCTGAAGCATTTAAAGCTGCTCAAAAGCAGGACTAAAATGCCAGTGAAGCAGGGGGCCTGTGCCTCCTGCTTTCTCCTTAAGCAGGTATGCCGGAGGGTCTATGACCAAATCTGAATTAATTGAAAAACTTGCCACCAGTTTCCCCCATATTCAGGTCAAAGATGTTGAAGCTTCCGTAAAAGAAATTCTGGAGCAAATGGCACAATCGCTGGCTTCCAGTGAACGTATTGAAATCCGGGGTTTTGGTAGTTTCTCACTGCATTATCGTGCACCACGCGTTGGCCGTAATCCAAAAACCGGCGACAAAGTGGAATTGGACGGTAAATATGTACCGCACTTTAAGCCAGGTAAAGAGCTGCGGGATCGGGTAAAAGATAACACCTGATAAGCATTGCCTTTTAACTGCAAACTTAACGGAGCTGAGTGTTGCGTAGACTGGTTTTTGTTGTATTTATTCTCCTTGTAGCATTACTCGGCTTTTTACTCGGCTCCACTAATCAGCAACTTACCGAGTTAAACCTGCTGGTAGTTAAGCTTGATTTGCGGGTAATTGATGTTGCCGTGATTTTTCTGGTCACGGGTATTCTGCTCGGCCTGATCTTTAGCGCATTGTTTGCGTTACAACGTAAAACCCGGGGCTGGTTTCGTAATACTGCTGATAAAGCCTAAACCCTATGCCTGAATTGCTATTTCTGTTACTTCCTGTCGCCGCCGCTTACGGCTGGTTTATGGGTAGAAATAGCCTTAAAACTAAGGAACTTAAGGGCAGGGCAGACATTGCGCGCAATCTGTCTTCCGGCTTAAACTTCCTGCTCACCGATCAAGAAGACAAAGCCATCGAACAGCTGTTAGAGTTGTTAGACGTTGAAGCCGCGACCATTGATACTTATCTGGCACTGGCTAATTTATTCCGGCGTAAAGGTGACTGGGATAAGGCGATAAAAATCCACGAAAAGCTGCACCAGCTAAAATTACCTAAAGTCAAAGCCCAGCAGATCCAGTTTGAGCTGGCAAAAGATTACTACGCTGCCGGCTTATTTGACCGCGCCGAAAAATTACTGTTACCGCTAACTGAAAATGAACAATTGCGCGAAGGCGCATTAAAGCAGCTGTTTAGTATTTTTCTGTCCACCCATGAAATGCATAAGGCCGTTGCATTAAGCCCGGCAGTGGCGCAAACGCAATCCCGTTCATTACGGATTGCGCTGGCGAATATGCAGGTGCAGCAGTTAGAGCAACAGCCTGACATTGCCAGCCTTAGTCAGTTAGCTGAAGATTACCCGCAAGCCATCAGACCACGCTTCGCGCTGGCAAAGCTGGCATTAGCCAAACAGGATACCGCCACTGCGCACGGCGCCATTATTAGTATTTTGAAACAGAAACCGCAATGGAGTGCCGATTTATTACCACTACTCAGTCAATGTCAGCTGGAGCCAGAACAGTGGCAGCAGTTACTGGCGCAACTGGCAGATAAACATCAGAATATCAGTGCCCGCTTATTACTAACTGACTGGCTTGCCGAGCATCAATCGCTTAGTGCTGCCGAGCAGTATTTGCTGCAAAAACTGCAACAGCAACCGAATATCCGGTTGTTTCAGAAGCTTTTGCAGTTACGGCAACAACAATCAGCCATGGCTGGCGAGGTACTGGAATCGGTAGCGGGACTGGTTAATGCTTATCTTGATAGTAAGGCGCTGTATAGTTGCCGCAGTTGTGGCTTTAAAACCCGCCAACCCTATTGGCTTTGTCCATCTTGTCAGCAATGGGAAAGTGTAGAACCTATTGCCGGTATTGATGGCCGTTAACCCTTGAAGGAAATGTCATGTCTTGTAGTTCGCCCGTAATCGTCGCGTTAGACTTTGATAAGCAGGCAGATGCCTTAAATCTGGTGAGTCAGCTGGATCCTACTCTGTGCCGCTTAAAAGTTGGCAAAGAGATGTTTACCCATTTCGGTCCACAGTTTGTGCAACAGCTGCAACAGCGCCAGTTTGAAGTTTTTTTAGATTTAAAATTCCACGACATTCCCAATACCGTCGCCAAGGCCGTTAAAGCCTCAGCAGAACTCGGAGTCTGGATGGTGAATGTACACGCCAGCGGTGGTAGTAGAATGATGTTGGCTGCAAAAGACGCTCTGCAACCTTTTGGCGCTAAGGCCCCCAAATTGATTGCAGTAACCGTATTAACCAGTATGGAACAAAGTGATCTGACGGAGTTAGGCATAACTTTGACGCCTGCAGAGCAGGTCATCAAACTCGCAGGCCTCACCGCTAAGTGCGGGCTGGATGGCGTAGTGTGTTCTGCTCAGGAAGCGGCATTGTTGAAGCAGCAATTCGGCGCGGCTTTACAGCTGGTGACGCCTGGGATCAGGCTGGCAGACAGTGTGGCAGATGATCAGCGCCGAGTCATGACACCCGCTGCAGCACGTGATGCCGGTGTTGATTATATGGTAATCGGGCGCCCAATTACTCAGGCCGCGGATCCTTTGGCGGCGTTGACGCAAATTATTAACTCACTTCGTCACTAGTAACCGCTGTAATATTAGCGGGCTGAACACTGGAACAAACCGGTGTTCATCCGCTATGCTCGACACAATAACTTAACTTCAGAACAGCTGCCATATAGCCGGCAGCATCTTAGTAATGGAATAGCGTCGATGGATGGAATTAACCTGGCTATATTGGCCGGTGCTTTATTGTTTTTTATCAGTATTATCGCCACCTTGATCTCCGCAAGGCTTGGCGCTCCTATGCTATTGGTATTCTTGCTGGTCGGCATGATTGCCGGTGAAGATGGCATAGGGGGCATCCAATTTTCCAATCCGCAAACTGCGTTTTTAATCGGCTCCATCGCACTGGTGATTATTCTGTTTGATGGCGGCATGCGCACGCATCCGGAGCGTTTCCGGGTAGCTTTGGCACCAGCTTCCATGCTGGCTACCTTTGGCGTGGTGCTGACCTGTGGTGTAGTAGGTGTGGCAGCTGCTTATTTACTCAATTTATCCTGGGTTGAGGGATTGTTGTTAGGAGCAATTTTAAGCTCGACTGATGCGGCTGCCGTATTTTCGATCTTTCAGTCACAGCGTTTAAAAATTAAAGAGCGGGTAGCCTCAACCTTAGAAATCGAATCTGGCAGTAATGACCCGATGGCGATTATGCTCACCCTGACATTAGTGTCATTGCTGGCAAATGATCAGAGCCTGGATTGGTTTGTCCTGGTCAGTTTTATGCAACAAGCTCTGGTTGGCGGCGCCATGGGCTACGCAGCGGGCAGGGTGTTTGTTTATCTGTGCCGTAAGCTACCGCTGAGCTTTGCATTTTTCCCACTGCTGGCAGTCGCCAGCAGTGTTGTGATCTACGCTTTAACGAACTCGTTCGGCGGCAGTGGTTTTCTCGCCGTCTATCTGATGGGCTATATCGTGGGTAATGCCAAACTACCGCAGATTATTCATATATTGCGGATGCATGACGGCTTAGCCTGGATCAGCCAAATTAGTATGTTTTTAATGTTGGGGTTATTAGTTTCACCAACCAATTTGTTGGAACACCTTGGGCCTGCCTTATTACTAGCCGCAGTACTCATTTTTATCGCCAGACCGCTGGCTGTATTTATTTGTTTAATTCCGTTCAAATTTCCGGCCAAAGATCAGCTTTTTATCAGTTGGGTTGGCTTACGTGGCGCCGTACCAATCATTCTGGCGTTGTTTCCATGGTTGGCTGGCGTGCCCAATGAACATTTGTATTTTGATGTAGCCTTTGTCGTAGTTATCGTATCGTTATTGCTGCAAGGCTGGAGTTTGATCCCGGTAGCTCGCTGGTTGAAGCTAGAGGTACCGGCGGAATTAGAGCCCGACCAGGCGATGCCTTTGGATGCGATTCCGGCAAAAGAAGTGATGGAAGTACTGGCCTATAAAGTAACCAGCAACTCGCCGGTGCTCACCTTAAAGTGGCAACAACTCGCTATTACTTTACCAGTACAGTATCTGGGCTTAATACGCGATGGAGAATGGCTGCAGGCAGCAGAGGATCCCGCTATTGCGAATGGCGACACCATCATGGTGCTGGCGCCACTTAAACATGTGAAAAAACTGAGCGAAGTGCTCGCCAGCGATGCAGATAAAAGCATCCTCGATAACAGTAATTTCTTTGGTGACTTTGTACTTAACGGTAATATTTCATTACGGGATTTGGACGCGTTTTACACCATCGATTTCAAAGATCAGGACCAAAATCTCAGCCTGGCCGATTATATTACGCAGAAATTTCACCGCCGGGTGGTGGTGGGCGATCAGGTTAGACTCGACCAGTTATTGCTAACGGTACGTCAGATTGATGATAAAGGCCAAATCCAACAAGTAGGTATAAAGCCCGTGTCAGTATAGGGTTTATTGACATTTTCTGGTTGTTTTTGCAGCTGAGTGGCGAGTATTTACACAAGGCAGGGCTTGTGATGTGTAGTCCTATGTTAGTGCGCAAATCTGCGTGCTAGTGCTGATTATCCGACTTTGGTTTATCCACTGTAGCACCGTTATCTGCGGGAAAAACACATCCTTCGTTTCCCGCTTGCAGATGATGTGATTGATTAGTCGAGGAAGCTTGCAGCCCGGTCAGTGATGATTTAACTACTGCAGCCGGGATGGTATCGTTTGTATGCATCATTAATGTCATTGACTGTTCAAATGAGCGCAGCGCCAGTTGCATAATAAAAATTCCGACAATAAACAGAATGGACACGGCAGTCAGTAACGCAGCAACGATAACAGCAAATAGCTTGGTATAGTCGATGTTAACTGACATTGCTGCCATAGTTTCTGCACCAGACGAATGTGCTACTTGATATTCAGCATGCTCGCGAGTCATTAGATTTCCTCATTACGCTTGGTTAACAAAAATATAGCAATCTTAAGCGTATTTGCAACTCAATAGAAAGATGATATCTCTGAATGATGCCGAGAGCTCGGAGTAAAGCCTGGTGAACTTGTTTAGCTCATAATGAGAGAATTATGTTAAACATAAATCCTTATTAATCAAAGTCTTACAATGGTTCATAGCCGCTTCAATAAAAGCGGCTTTTTTGTATCTTTTCTAACAGCGGTCGGAATCGGTGAAAATGGCCAGTTTTGTTTCAAAATGAAACAAGAGTAGACTATTACTGTAGTCTACCCCCGCCCAAACACCCCCCAGAGCAAAAAACCATAGATAAGTTGTTTTTTTAGGGCTTAGTGTGCCCGAAAAATCGCGGGGCGCGGAGACGCGCCCGAGAGGGGGACGCGCTGCGCGCGGGAGAGGGGAAACGCAGGCTGCGCCTGCGACGGCCTACGGCCTGAAAAGGCCGCTTCGCTGGGAGACTTCGGGGAGACGCTGCGCTTTTTTATGCAGCTTCGCTGCTGTAGGCCAGCTTGCGCTGGCTTAATGTGTGGCTTCGCCACGGCTTTTGTGCCGCTGCGCGGCTGTGGTTCGGCAGGGCGCGAACCGGCGCCGGATTGTAATTCAGGTTAGTTTTTCGCGGTTTTACAAAGGCGGTGCCAAAAGGGCGCTGGTTCCCGCTGCGCGGCTTCCTCCGGTCGCTGCTCGCTGCAATTTAATCGCGGAACCCTTTCCCCCCATAGGGGGCCCCTTTCCGCGCTTAAATTATTCCAGATTCGCAGCTATGCCGGTATCAATAGAGACAGTTGGAGAGTCACACATAACAAAACGCTGAAAGCTATCACCATAACTTATTCTTGCAATGCAATCGGCCATTACCTCAACAGCGTAACCAGCAAGGGCTAAATCGGCGTTAGTGATCTCTGATAAAACCTGACCGTTGCGGCTAACAGTAAAGTAAAGAATTTTTTTAAAGTTGCCACGCCGATCCCAATCCTGATAAAAGCCTGCAATGTGCAAATCAACGCCATTAAAAGGGTGAGAGCCTTTGCTTTTATCATTAGGCGGTGAATTTTGCTGCTGTGGCTGAGCAGGTTGAGATTGTGGCTGTGAATTTGACACCGGAGCAGGGGCGGGCTGAGATAATTGATTCTGAGCCGTTTCAGGCGGTTTTTTATCATCGCGTGAAAAGTTAGCGAAAATAATAAGCGCAGCCAGTACAAAGCAAATTATTGTACCTTTGGTAGTCCAACGCTGATGCCATTTCACAACATCAACCGTTTCAGCTTCCTGAACCGAGCCTTGTACTTTGGTGTGGCTCTGGTATGCCGGAAAATACTTATCTTCGTAGTGGCGTTCATGGGTGGTGATAATGTTGCGGCTTACACCATCCGCGACTTTTACAACGTAACTTTCATCCTTGCCGAGAAAGCTCAGCTTTGTGCAGAAATAGCAGTTTTGCACCATATCCCGCACATCAGGATCAACTTTACGGAAATTCTGAGTTAATAGCATGATGTCATGGCCATAGTGGCGGTGCATTGAGAGGTATTCTTTCAATGCTGTATCAGTACCGCCTTTTGGCATGGTCAAATGGCATTCATCAACGAAAAAATACACGCCCTGTCCGGCATCATTTCGCCAGGTGTCATAAACCAGAAAATCATCCGCTTTGGAGAAGTAACGCTTCTGGCCGTAAGAGTGAAAACCACCATCTGGCTAATAACATCATTCCGA
>NZ_LCWL01000057.1:0-2194 GCF_001441695.1 Alishewanella sp. WH16-1
ACGATCTCTATGAATCACACAACTTATCATATCGCGTTGCCAGACCTCGAAATTGCTTCAAGCGCGCAAACGCATTTTCAACTAGATGACGATCACGGTACAGCGACCAATTCATATCCCCATTGCCCGCGACTGAGTTTGATCTTCTTGGTATAACCGCATCAGCGCCTTTGCTTTTAATCTGCTCACGAATCTTTCCGCTATCATAGCCTTTGTCCGCTACTATCGCGGTCGTAGGTGGTAACTTTTCAATCAGTTCGCTTGCTGCAGTGCTGTCATGAATCTCGCCACCCGTCACTGTAAATTCAATGGGTAAGCCGTAACTATCAACAGCTAAATGAATTTTAGTTGTATTTCCTGCACGGCTTTTACCGATTGCTTGTGGCTCAACACCTTGGGCGCCTGCGCTATGTTGATGAGCTTTAACATAGCTGCCATCGATAAATATCCACTCCGTATCAGGCTCTTGGGTAAGCGTTTTAAACAGCGTGAGCCATTTACCTTTTTTTGACCACTCATTAAATTTATTGTAGACCGAATTCCATCGTCCAAAACAAGTAGGTAAGTCTCGCCACGCACAGCCAACACGTAGCCGGTAAAGCATTCCTTCAACAACCATGCGTAAGTCACGCTTGTTATAAATACTTTCTTGAAGCATCATTCCTTTTAGCTTCGACCAGAGCTCATCGCTGAGCATTAATCGGGGCATAGCAAACTCGTTTTGTTTTTGTGTAGGAACTTAAATATTACGAGTTTGCTTCTTTTTTTCAATGACTTACGGGCAAACGTCAACAGGCCCTAGAAATAACGTGATATCAAAAGACGAGAGACACCGCTATGAAACTCAATCCAAAAACAACATTATTACTACTCACCTTTCCTCTTGTGCCACTCAGCCACGCCGCCGATTTTAAATTCTATGGTCTGGCCCATATCTCTGTAGACCATCAAGATAATGGTGAAAAAAGTGGCCTAAACGTTTCGAGTAACTCCAGCCGTATCGGCGTTTCCGCAACACATCAATTAGAATCAGGGTTAAAGGTCATCGCGCAGGTTGAGACACTGGTTCGGCTGGATGAAGGCGGCAATGGTAGTAGTTACTTTGATGCCAGAGATACCTTTTTGGGTTTAGAAGGTGATTTGGGGCTATTCCGTATTGGCTATTTCGATACTCCAATGAAAAAGGTCCGTTCCAGAACCGATTTTTTGGGCGATAAAATTGGTGATGCCCGAAATATTGTCGCTGGCGGAGGAGTTAACCTGGACAAGCGTTTGAGAAATGGCATTCACTACCAAAGTCCAACCAAGCAAAATCTAACATTCGACTTGCATTATTCTTCAAACGATTCAACCGGCAGTACCGTTGAAAATGAAGACGATGCCATCAGCACCTCGGTCACTTACAACGCTTCCGGCTTACTGCTGATTTTGGCTTATGAGCGTCAAAATCAATTACCCGATGCTCTGGGCAATGAACGAGCGGCCAGCACAGGTGTCAGGCTCGGCGCTCGCTACAAAATCAACGACAGTTGGCAGATTTCTGGTTTAATTCAGCAAACTCAGGATTTTAGTGGCGGCGATCGCGATGCCTGGGGCTTAGGAGTGTCATACGCGCTTAGCGCCTATGAGATCTCGACCCAGTATTATCGAGCCGGTAATGGTGATAGCAATAATAGTGATGCCGATATGATTGC
The DNA here is from genome assembly GCF_001441695.1 of Alishewanella sp. WH16-1. Lineage (NCBI taxonomy): Bacteria > Pseudomonadati > Pseudomonadota > Gammaproteobacteria > Alteromonadales > Alteromonadaceae > Alishewanella > Alishewanella sp. WH16-1. The sequence continues at coordinate 1,695 of NZ_LCWL01000057.1, forward strand.
GTTTGGCGTATCACGGACAATGGATAAAGCTCTGTCATTATATACCTCGATGGCTTTTACCAATAATAGTGAAGCGGCATCTTTCAACGTTGCAGGTGATGGTCATGGTAAGCGCTTGACCATTTCACCTGGTTCGGATCCCTTTGCGTTTTCGGTGGGTGCAATCTACCGCTTCTAACCTTTCTCGCGCCGAGCCTGATTGCCCCGATATTGGGGCTTTTTTTTGCTTTGCCTAGGGCGTGTTGGCGTTTGCTGGTTGTTTTTGCAGCTGGGTGGCTGGTATTTATACAAGGCAGAGCTTGTGATGTGTAGTTATTCTACATGAACAAGCGATAACGCAGTAGAAATGCCAGCCACACGCTGCCCGAAGGGTTCGTCTGGCGGTGCTTTGCTCTTTGTCACTCGTCGTTTATTTAGAATAACTAAACCGCACTCCTCGTTTCGCGAGCAAAACACCGCCAAACGAACAAAATCTAACCAGAAAACGTCAACACGCCCTA
>NZ_LCWL01000015.1:0-24676 GCF_001441695.1 Alishewanella sp. WH16-1
GTTTATTTAGAATAACTAAACCGCACTCCTCGTTTCGCGAGCAAAACACCGCCAAACGAACAAAATCTAACCAGAAAACGTCAACACGCCCTAGTCGGTTCCATATGTTTTATTGCTAATACTCAAGTTTAAATATTTATTGTATTGAGCATTACATGTACGTAGAATAAGCTACATGAATACATGGCTTGTTCTTGTTATCAGCTTACCCACTGAAAATGCTACGGCCCGCATGCGCGCCTGGCGCGCCCTAAAGGCGTCCGGCGCAGCCGTTTTGCGAGATGGCGTTTATCTTTTGCCTAATCAGTCCAGCTGCCGTTCCACGTTCGATGCCGTCGCAGCAGATGTGGTCGCAAATGGCGGTAGTGCTTATGTGCTAAGCGCTGAAGAGCCGTCTGACATCCATTTTCAAGAACAATTCGATCGCGGCGACGAATATGCTCATTTGCTGGTAGACATCCAAACAGTGCGCAATGAGCTCACTGCTGATACGGCTTTAGGTGTCGCGAAACAAATCCGCAAGTTGCGCAAAGCCTTTACCGCACTGATGGAAATCGATTTTTTCCCCGGCGAAGCGCAAAAACAAGCCGATGCCGCGCTTGTGGAATTGGAAGTCGCCGTCAACCGCGTCTTGTCACCCGATGAACCGCACCCCGTTATCGGGCAAATTCCGCGCTTAAAGCTTGCCGACTATCAGGGCAAGACATGGGCGACTCGCCGCAGGCCTTGGGTAGACCGGCTGGCAAGCGCCTGGCTGATCCGCCGCTTTATCGACTGCGATGCCACCATTCTTTGGCTCACCCATCCTGCGGACTGTCCAAACTATGCATTGGGCTTTGATTTTGATGATGCCATCTTCAGCCATGTCGGCGCAAAAGTGACGTTTGAAGTCTTGCTCGCCAGCTTTGGGCTCGATCGCCTCGGCTTGCAGCGCATTGGCGCACTAGTGCATTACCTCGATGTCGGCGGTGTACAACCGCCTGAATCGGTCGGCATTGAAAGCGTATTGGCCGGGCTGCGCGAAACGATTACCGATGACGATCAACTCTTAACACTGGCCAGCGGCGTGTTCGATGGCTTACTGGTTTCTTTTGAAAAGGTGCAAACTAAATGAGTAATACCAATGCCGTGGCCGACGATGTGCCACTGACCAAGCCGGCCGATGTCGGCTTCTGGGAAGCATTCAGATTATGGCTAAAACTGGGCTGCATGGGTTTTGGCGGGCCGGCTGCGCAAATCGCGCTCCTGCATCGGGAACTGGTTGAACAAAGACGCTGGATCAGCGAGCAGCGCTTTTTGCATGCGCTGAATTATTGCATGTTGCTTCCCGGCCCGGAGGGGCAGCAGCTCGCCACGTACATGGGTTGGCTCATGCACCGCACCTGGGGCGGTATCGTTGCGGGCACCTTGTTTGTCTTGCCAGGTCTCTGCTTCCTGATTGGGCTGTCGTGGCTCTATATCGCTTATGGGGACGTTCCTTTGGTGGCAGGGCTGTTTTATGGCATCAAGCCTGCTGTCACCGCGGTGGTGCTGCACGCGGTGCACCGTATCGGTTCGCGCACATTGAAAAATAATGTGCTGTGGGCGATTGCGGCAGCGGCATTCGTGGCGGTCTTCGCGTTCAAAGTGCCATTCCCAGCCATTGTTGCAGCAGCAATCGTGATCGGCTATATCGGCGGACGTATAGCCCCCGACAAGTTCGTCTTAGGAAGTGGCCATGGCAGCGCCAAGCAGTCGTACGGCCCGGCGGTCATCGATGACGACACGCCCACGCCGGCACATGCCTTGTTCCGCTGGTCCGGCTTTGCACGCGTATTACTCTTTGGCGCAGTTCTTTGGGCGGTCCCCATGGCATTGTTAAACATGGTTTATGGCTGGGATCATACTTTCACTCAAATGGGCTGGTTTTTCACCAAGGCGGCACTGCTGACCTTTGGCGGCGCCTATGCCGTGTTGCCCTACATTTACCAAGGCGCCATCGGCAATTACGGCTGGCTCACACCGACCCAGATGATCGACGGCCTGGCATTGGGAGAGGCCAATCCTGGCCCGCTGATCATGGTGGTGGCCTTTGTCGGCTTTGTGGGAGCCTATGTCAAAGCGCTATTCGGCCCCGATATGCTGTTTGCGGCCGGTGCTATGGCGGCCGTGCTGGTGACCTGGTTCACCTTCCTGCCTTCGTTCATTTTCATTTTGGCCGGCGGCCCCTTTGTCGAAACGACGCATGGCAACCTGAAGTTCACCGGGCCGTTGACGGCGATTACTGCAGCAGTGGTCGGGGTAATCCTGAATCTGGCCGTGTTCTTCGCGTACCACGTGTTATGGCCCGAAGGATTTGCCGGATCATTTGATTGGGTAGCTGCGCTGCTCACCCTAGCCGCCGCCGTCGCACTCTTACGCTACAAGCGGAATGTCATGCAAGTCATCGCGGCCAGTGCTGTGATCGGCCTGCTTTTGAAAACTGTTGTCAACGTCTAAGTTAGGAGAACCCAGATGCCCTATGAATTATTGCCTTTGCCAATCGACGCCAAAAGCTTACATGGTTTGTCCGTAACCTTGATCGAAAGCCACCATGCCAATAACTATGGCGGTGCGGTCAAGCGCTTGAACCTGATTCAAGAGCAATTGGGCAAAACCGACTTCGACCAGGCGCCAGGATTTGTGCTCAATGGCTTAAAGCGCGAAGAGCTGATTGCTTACAACTCCATGCTGCTGCATGAAATTTATTTTGATGGCTTGGGTGGCGATGGTGTCTTGCCATCCGGCTCGCTGCGTGACGCCATCGAGCGCGACTTCGGCAGCGCCGCGCGCTGGCAGTCCGAGTTTATCGCCATGGGCAAGGCCTTGGGTGGCGGCTCGGGCTGGGTGTTGCTGGTGAAGTCGCCACGCGACGGCAAGCTGAGCAACCAATGGGCATCGGACCATACGCAGACCTTGGCGGGCGGCATGCCAATTCTGGCTTTGGACATGTATGAACATGCGTATCACATTGATTTCGGTGCCAAGGCGGCCGTATATGTCGAAACCTTTATGAAAAATATTAACTGGAACGCTATAGAAAACCGCTGGAATCAAGCCAGGGGCCATGCATAGACTGGTTGCTCCGTTACTCGGACTGGTTTTAGCTGTGGAGTGTGCTTCGGCCAATGCTGCCCCGAAGAGAAAAGTGCTATCCGGATCTGAAATCAACAAGATTTTTACCGGAAAAGTTGCCACCGACAGAGTCCATTGGGCTTACTACTTAAAGCCCGATGGAACGCTTGCGGGCAACGAGATGGGACGCAGTCGACAAGGAACATGGGCGATTCGCCATCACCAATTGTGCTGGAGCGCCCCATTGGGCGCTCCTGAAGATTGCTGGACGGTGGTGCGGCTCGACGGCAATTTGGTTTTTCGTCGCGACGGCGTTGATGTCATGGATGTCACGATCGAAAAATTTAGCGCAAAGTATTACGTTGATTAGTAGTTGCAACCATGCTCGAAAGGAATGAAATATGAAATGGGTTACTCGAGAACGTCCCAAAATTGACCGGATTGCCTGTCCATGGCTGGTTGCCCGTTTTATCGATTCCAAAGCCGAGTTTTTATATGTGCCGTCGAAAGAGGTGCTGAAAACGGCTGAAGAAACCGGGGCGATTCCGTACGATGTGCCAGGGGTCGAGCTGACCCATGATGGAGAGCTGTGTAGTTTCGATGCCATCCTCAAGAAGTATCAGCTTAAAGATCCGGCGCTACAGCAATTGGCTGCAATTGTGCGTGGCGCGGATACAGACAGACTTGACTTGGCACCGCAATCGGCCGGCTTGTATGCATTGTCATTAGGACTCTCGCAAAATTTCACTAATGACCACGAAATGCTCCAGCATGGCATGGTCATGTATGACGCTCTGTATGCCTGGTGCAAGCAATGCCAGCATGAGACACACAACTGGCCGCCCCAATAAGGAAACCTTTTGCCTTTCTCTCTAAGGAAATTTCCATGTTTCTCTGTGGCCTAGCCGGCCCTGCCGTAACACGCAGACGTCCGTGCTCGCCAGAGTGCATCGCAATTGCCCTAATCAGAACTGAACTGAACTAAATCACACTGAACCAAATTAAATTAAACTTGAGGAGACTTGCCCCATGGACCTTCTGATCCAACCTCTGCCTTTCGATGCCACCACCGTGTCCGGCCTGTCGGAAAAGCTCTTGACCAGCCACCATGCCAACAACTATGGCGGCGCGGTGAAGCGCCTGAACGCTATTCGATCTGCACTAGCCGAGCTGCCGATGGCTACTACGCCCAATTTTCAGCTCAACGGCTTGAAGCGTGAAGAGCTGATTGCCACCAACTCGATGTTACTGCACGAGCTCTACTTCGATTGTCTGGGTGGCAATGGCGAACCTCGGATTGAAATTAAGCTAGCGCTGGCGGCAAACTTCGGGTCCTTTGATCGCTGGCAGGAAGAATTTGTGGCCATGGGTAAGGCACTGGGTGGCGGCTCGGGCTGGGTGCTGCTAACTTTCCAGCCGCGTGAGGGCACTCTGGTCAACCAGTGGGCAGCAGACCATACCCATGCTGTAGCAGGCGGCATTCCGATTCTAGCACTGGACATGTACGAGCATGCCTACCACATGGATTTTGGTGCGAATGCCGGCGCCTATGTACAGGCCTTCATGACAGCAATCGACTGGAACAAGGTCTACGACCGTTTCCAGCGCGCAGCCGAATCGGCCAGTGGTCATCTTGCAGCGCAGCCGGAGGCAGTCAATGGCGAGCCGCTAGTGCTGGACGTGCGCGGTCAAAAATTGACCGCACGGTCACGGATGGCGCGTTGTATGCGTGACGCAAGCAATGCCCGCATACGACGCATAACTGGTTTCCCCAATGACGTAATCATTTTTCCTCTAAGGAGAATTGCAATGTCTGGCTCCAAACTTTTTACGCGTTCCATTCTTGCCCTTGCCTTGACAATAAGCTTGGCAAACACTTATGCGGCCGCTCCATTGCCTGCAACTGATATAGAAAAGATTGAAAAAATAACGGGGCTGAAAGGCAAATTATCCAAAGAAGAAAATGTTTTCAAAGTTTCCAAGCCACGGGACGATGTGACCGTTAAAGTGGATAGATGGACTATGCCGCCTTTCATGGGATTGACCTCATGGGCTGCATTTACGTCGGCGCACGAGCCAAAGATCACCATGATGATGAGCGACACGGTGCTGTTTGAAGACGAAGTGAATCCGGCAATGAGTGTGGCTCTTGATGCCGGGTTGGAGGTCACTGCGTTACATAACCACTTTTTCTTTGATCAGCCCAAAGTCTATTTTATGCATATTGGCGGCTTGGGAGATGCCGCTGAGCTTGCTACGGGTGTCAAGAAGGTCTATGACAAAGTGGCGCAAATCCGTGCCGCGCAACCAACGCCAGCAACGCAATTTCCCAATTCAATTTCGCAAGAGAATTCAATCACTGCCGCCCCCTTGGAAGCGATTTTTAATACAAAGGGCGAATCCAATCGTGGCATGTTCAAGGTTACGATAGGACGGCCCGCGACTATGCATACGGTGAAGGTAGGCAAGGAAATGGGCGTTAATACCTGGGCAGCGTTTGCAGGCTCGGACAACCAGGCAGTTGTCGACGGCGATTTCGCGGTGCGAGAAGACGAATTGCAAGCGACCTTGAGAACATTGCGCGCCGGTGGCATCAATATCGTCGCAATTCACCAGCACATGACCCATGAGCAACCACGCTACCTGTTTTTGCACTATTGGGGCAAGGGAAAGGCGCAAGATCTGGCAAAAACTGTCAAGAAAGCCTTGGATCTCCAGACTAATCCAACCACGAATGAAGCGCACGGCAAGCAGTGAAGAGAGCAAACTCTAGAAGACTGACATGAAACCGATTTACCTCCTTGCCGTTCTTTCGGTTACCGTGGCCAGTGTTGCCGCACAAACCGTCACATTCGATAGCGCTCCAACCGGGCAGCCTCCTGCAGCGTGGACATGTGGCGCAACCGGGAAAGGTACGCCGCGATGGACGATCGAATGGGATGCGAGCGCACCGAGCAAACCGCATGTCTTGAAACAGTCCGGTAACGCAGCCTTTCCCTGGTGCGTGAAAGAGGATATCAGTCTTGCAAACGGTAGCCTTGAAGTGAAGTTTAAGGCCATTTCCGGCAAAGAAGACCAGGCCGGCGGCCTCGTCTGGCGCTGGAAAGATGGCAACAATTATTACGTGGCACGCGCGAATGCATTAGAGAACAACCTATCGCTGTATTACACCCTGAATGGGAATCGCACGACAATCAAGTATGCCGATGCGCCGGTCGCGCTCAATACCTGGCATACGCTGCGAGTGGATTTCCAAGACACGATGATTCGCGTATCACTCAATGGCAAGGCATATATCAACATTAGAGATGATCACCTTGCAGGCTCTGGCAAAGTCGGCGTATGGACCAAGGCTGACAGCGTGGCGCTCTTTGATGATTTTCTTTATGAAGAGAAAACAGGTAAGTGAATCAGCCAGTCCTTCCCCAAATCCTGTGGGCGCGGGCACTGCGCGCATTCGCTGATGGCTATGTCAGCTTGCTCTTACCAATATACTTGATTCTGTTGGGCATGAGTCCGTTTCAAGTAGGGGTCATTGCGACCGGTACATTGCTAGGCTCGGGCATATTAACTTTACTCGTTGGGTTACATGCATGGCGTTTCAGGTACCGTACCTTGTTGCTCCTGGCGGCAGGCTTGATGGCTGCGACGGGTCTGGGCTTTGCCACGGTCACGCAATTCTGGCCCCTGTTGCTCATTGCTGTCGTTGGCACCATCAATCCCTCCAGTGGGGATGCCAGCGTCTTTCATCCGCTTGAGCATGCACTTCTTTCCAAATCTGTCGATAACCGCAAGCGCACTGCGGTATTTGCACGCTACAGCCTGGTCGGAGCATTGGTTGCAGCCTTAGGATCGCTTGCAGCCGGGCTGCCCAACATATTAAACGACAGCTTTGCGCTGAATCAGCGAGTGGCGATGCAATACATGTTCTTGCTATACGCAGTGCTCGGTATTGCATCAGCTGTTATTTATTCAACGCTGCCCGCCAACCGCGCTACAGCCAAGCCTGTCGCCCATGCACCATTGAAGAAATCGAAAAAGATTGTCTATACCCTGGCGGCGCTATTCAGCCTGGATTCTTTTGGCAGCGGCTTTATCGTGCAGTCCATGCTTGCCCTATGGCTTTTTGAAAAGTTTCAACTGTCGACTGCGCTGGCCGGTACAATTTTCTTTTGGACCGGCATTTTCACTGCATTTTCATATCTGGTCGCGGTAAAAATTGCGGACCGAATCGGTCTGGTCAATACGATGGTATTTACTCATTTGCCATCCAGCGTGCTGCTGATTCTGGTTCCGTTTATGCCGAGCCTTTCGTGGGCAATTGCATTATTGCTTGCTCGGGCCGCATTGTCACAAATGGACGTCCCGACCCGCAGTTCGTACGTAATGGCGATTGTGCCGCCTGAAGAGCGAGCGGCTGCGGCCAGTATTACGGCGGTTTCAAAAACGTTTGCCTCGGCAATAGGGCCATTGCTGGCGGGATATTTATTTAGTCTATCGTCATTCGGCTGGCCATTAGTGATCGCAGGTGTGCTGAAAATTATCTACGATTTGCTCCTGTTGAAATTCTTTGGAACGGTGCGCCCACCGGAAGAGCAAGTGCCATCTAGATAGCTTGTTCATTATGCCGGTCTTGTCAGCGGTGTGGCACGGTGCTTTCTTAAAAGCTTTTGGTATTCGCAAGCTTAGATGTAAAGAAATTTGTGCTTTGTTAGAGTCGGTGCTAGCTGTGGTTATTCGCAAATGAGTGAAACAGCTCAAAAGCATTAAAGGTAGCAATTTGATTCCATTAAAAAAGCAGGGCTTTCTCCTGACCCGGCACTGGCGTGATACGGCTACCGGCACGGAAGTCTCGTTTTGGCTGGCGACCGATGAAGGCCCGTTTCATATCCGTCTGGCTCCTCAGCCATCCGTGGCGTTCATGCCAGTCGAGCAGCGCGAGCAGGCAGAAGCAGTGTTGCGCGGCGAACGCTCGATCGAGCTTCGTCCTCTCTCTCTAAGCGATTTTCATCGCCGCCCGGTGCTGGGAATATATTGTCGGCAGTATCGCCAATTATTAGGGCTGGAAAAGCGTTTGCGAGAAAACGGCGTCGATGTCTATGAAGCCGATGTGCGTCCGCCAGAGCGTTATCTGATGGAGCGATTCATCACCGCGCCGGTGTGGTTCAGTGGCCAGTCTTCTCCTGGCAAAGACGGACTGCTACTAGATGCGCAGATAAAGCCTGCGCCCGGGTACCGTCCACATCTGCGCCTGGTTTCGCTGGATATCGAAACTAGTCCCAACGGAGAGCTATATTCGATCGCACTTGAGGGTTGCGGCCAGCGGCAGGTGTACATGCTGGGTAACCCTAATGGCAGCGATGATCTGCTCGACTTCAATCTGAAGTATTGTGACAGCCGTTCGGAGATGCTGGAACAGTTGAATGGATGGCTAAAACGGTACGATCCTGATGCCATCATCGGCTGGAACCTCGTACAGTTCGACCTGCGTGTACTGCAACAGCACGCGGATCGCTACGGTGTGCCGCTACGCTTCGGACGGGATGGCAGTGTGGTGGAATGGCGTGCACACAGTCGCCATGAACACTTTTTTGCCGCAGCTGCCGGTCGCCTGATCATCGATGGCATCGAAGCGCTCAAGTCGGCGACCTGGAATTTTCCGTCATTCAGCCTGGAACAGGTGGCGCACATACTGTTGGGCGAAGGCAAGGCCATCGACAATCCCTATGACCGAATGGCAGAAATTGAACGCCGTTTCGCCGAAGACAAGCCTGCCTTGGCGCAATACAACTTGAAAGATTGCGAACTGGTGACACGCATCTTTGCCAAGACCGAACTGATGAACTTCCTGCTGGAACGTGCCAGTGTCACCGGACTGGCCGTTGACCGAAGCGGCGGCTCGGTGGCGGCGTTCGAGCATCTATACATGCCGATGATGCACCGCCAAGGCTACGTAGCGCCTAACCTCGGTGATGTAGTAGGAGAGAACAGTCCCGGCGGCTTTGTCATGGAATCCCGATCCGGCCTGTACGATTCGGTGCTCGTGCTCGATTACAAGAGCCTGTACCCCTCGATTATCTGTACCTTCCTTATTGACCCTGTCGGGTTGGTGGAGGGTGAGTGCAATGCCGATGAAAGCGCGACCGTGGCCGGTTTTCGCCGCGCTCGTTTTTCGCGTGATAAAAACTGCCTGCCGGCTATCGTCAGGCACGTTTGGCAGGGACGCGAGGTGGCCAAGCGCGAGGGTAACCAGCCGCTGTCGCAGGCATTGAAAATCATTATGAACGCGTTCTACGGCGTACTCGGAGCAAGCGGCTGCCGCTTCTATGATCCCCGCCTTGCGTCTTCGATTACATTGCGAGGCCACGAAATTATGCACCGCACTAGAGAACTGATCGAAGATCAGGGGTATCAAGTCATCTACGGCGACACCGACTCGACTTTTGTCTGGTTAAAAACTCCGCACACAGAAAAAGAAGCGACAGAGGTCGGTCGTACACTGGTCGAGCACGTCAACGGGTGGTGGAAGAGCTATCTGCGGGCGGAATTTGGCCTCGACAGCGCACTTGAACTAGAGGTCGATACACATTACCGGCGTTTTCTGATGCCGACCATTCGTGGTTCTGATGAAGGAAGTAAAAAACGCTATGCCGGTATGATCTTCAAACCGGACGGTAGCGAGGAAATAGTCTTCAAGGGATTGGAGTCGGTGCGTACCGACTGGACGTTACTCGCGCAGCAGTTTCAGCAAGGGCTGTATTGGCGCATCTTCAAGGGTGAAGCGTATAGAAACTATGTGCGTGACTATGCCGACCGCACTATCAGCGGCGAGTTCGATGGGCTGCTGGTGTACCGCAAGCGGCTGCGCCGGCCTCTGGCCGAGTATCAGCGCAACGTGCCGCCGCATGTGCGCGCTGCGCGGATCGCCGATGAATACAATCGGCTTCAAGGACGCCCCCTGCAATATCAGAACGGCGGGTGGATCCGCTATGTAATGACGATGGCTGGCCCTGAGCCATTAGAAATTCAGCGTTCATCTATTAATTATGAGCACTATTTGACACGTCAGCTGCAGCCAGTGGCGGATGCCATACTGCCCTTCGTAGGAACAGATTTTGCAGCGCTGACCAGCAGTCAACAGATCTTGTTTTAGTGTCCAGGATGGAAATTCCACTTGATCAGATTGGATTTCATTTTGCCGAAAAACTCGCTTTCTGCACGGTCCTAGCTCCGTGCCAGTGAATTGCAAACCATTGCCTTACTTTGTAAAGTCGAATAAGCAATATAAAAACGTCTGGAGACTTCGTCTCCAGACGTTTTTATACATTGGAAGTATTTTGAATACAAAGCCTATAGAGCCTATACCGAGGCAAAACCGCGACAATCCAACCCAGTTATTGGGTGGCAGCTTTCAAATGCAATTCACTGGCAGGTTTCATGCAATTATGCAGTTAAACCAAGTATGTTGACTGGCGCCATTATTGAATCGTTTCAGATATGTCAACGTATGTTGGAGATATACTACGACGTTTAGCGCTTACATTAGCACAGTCAATATATATTTACCGTTATAAAACTTGTAATTCTAAAACCTCAAGTAAAATGCGCTTTCTCTGCTCTGATGCCAACTTATAAAAAGCTAGAATGAGCTCAGCCATTTCATCGCATTCGCAATATAGATACGCTACGGGAACGTCTAGCTGCTCGGCGATATTTTTAGCCATATTAAAATCAGGCTGATGACGCCCTTTTTCATAGTTATTCATCCTTGCACTGGCCGACTGTGAATCAAGACCAATACGACGCCCAAGCTCTGTCTGGCTGATAGCCTTTTTCTTTCTCGCAGCCTTAAGCCTGGAGGGAAAACACGATTCGTATGCCAAGTGTGAAAATTCATATCAAATACCGAATCCAAAGATTGTCTTAGGTTTTCATCTTCCCTTATACTAAGGAATCCTTTGGATTTATCTATCCCTTGATATCCAAAAAAACCGGAGCAAGCGGTATGTCAGTTAAAAGCATTATTATCGACACCATCAAAGCAAATGAGCTACATTCATTTACTTTGGACGAACTACGAAAACTCTATGCTACTCAGGGAGTAACAGAACCTTCGATGAATATTGCTAAGGGGCTTTATAAAAATATTTGGAATCTGAAGAAGAGCGGCATGCTTGAGCTGGTGAAAGCAAAAGATCCGAAAGAAAATGTTTACGTCGTCACTCCATTAATGCAAAAAAAGTATCTTCAAATGCCAGAGGAAAGTCATACAAGCTCCCTGCATACGGAACCCATTGCTTTTCTTGAGTCATTGAATAAACGGCTAAACGCTTACAGCTCAGAATTGGCTACAACCAGCGCAGAGATCCAAGAGTATCAAGAACTTTTAAATGCATTCCCAGAGCAAGGTGCAAAGTTGAATCGGAATTTTCAGGCAGCCAAAGAACGTGCATTTCAATTGCGTGGTCGACTCCTTGCGGTTGAAAATATCATGAAGAGTCAGCATCAATGAGATTAAGACACTGGCAAGAAAAGTGCTCAACTCAGGCGTTTAAGGCCTTTAGAAGCGGTCAAAAACATTTCATGGCTTTAGCAACTCCTGCGGCCGGTAAAACGATTATGGCTGCTACACTCGCTAAATATCTGTTTTCTGAAAATATGATTGACTACGTAGTCTGCTTTGCCCCCTCCGTTGCCGTTCAAAAAAGCATAGAATCTACTTTTGCCAAAATCTTGGGCAGGCCAATGCATGGAAAGTTAGGCGCAGCCGGTGGCGTATTCACCTATCAATTTTTGACCACCAGTAAAAGTGCGGATTGGTCATTTTTACAAAGCAACCGTGTGTTTGCCGTTTTCGATGAAATTCACCATTGTGGTGGTCATGATACCGTGTTATCAAATTCCTGGGGACGGGAAATATTGACTACTATTAGCGATAACGTCAGTTACATTTTAGCTATGACAGGCACACCATGGCGAACAGATCAGGCACCGATATCATTAGCGCGTTACATAAAACCAGATTTCACCATCCAGTTGGATTATGTCTATGGCTTGACTGAGGCGATTCAAGATAATGTCTGTCGTCTGCCTGAAATTACATTAATTGATAACGATAACCTGTCCGTAAATCAAAAAAACTACAGCTCACTTTGCATGGCGATGGCGGAAGCGGATCTGCAATATAGCCGCATTCTTAACGACATAGAGGCGTTGCGGTATACGCTGTCCATCGCCGTAAAGAAACTGGCTGACGTCAGGCTTGAACACCCAGAAGCAGGTGGACTGGTGGTGGCGAGCTCTGTTGATGCAGCGATCCGTATCCAAGCACTATTAATCAGTGAGTTTGGTCAATCATCAGTATTAGTCTCTTATAAAGAAACTAACCCTCAAGAAATTATTGAAAACTTTAGAACTTCCAATACGCAGTGGATTGTTAGTGTTGCCATGGTGAGTGAAGGTACAGATATTCCCAGGTTGAGAGTATGCGCTCATTTAAGCACTGTTCGGACTGAGTTGTTCTACCGTCAAGTGCTTGGTCGCATATTAAGGTTGATGGCCAATATCAAAAATCAGCAAGCCTATCTTATTACTTTTGCGGAGCCCGCCTTGACCGAGTTCACCAAACGATTGAAGGAAGATGTGCCTCAAATGATTGTAAAGTTTGATAAATTTGAGAGAAAATCTGCACCCGAAACATCATCAGCAGGAACAAAATCAGAAACTAATGGCGATGCCAAATCAGATATTAAGACCTCAGAAACTAAATGGAATATTAATAAAACTGAACAAAATGAAAAAAAACTAACTGCGCCGTGGGTTCCATTTCAATTAGTTGGCCAATACCGGCAACAGGTTTTTTCGATATTTTAATATTTGGTTTCGGTCGTCCCTTCAGGTCAATAATTTCACGTTTAAGGCGGATTTATATAACCGTCTTAAACAAAACGTTCCTAATTTTATAGTAATAAAAACAACCTATTATCAACTAATTGTAGTTGCTAGGGATGATAACTTTGAGAAACGGCAATTCACATCTGATGCAGTTAAGTTATGCGCCAGATAATGTGAACACTTTACAACCGAATCAAAATAAACCACACTATTAATTATTCGTTCGTAAAGTCACAAGTAAAATGCTCGAAGAGTTAAGTTTTGCACAGAAACAACGCCTTGCTTACATCGACTTCTCATTGATGTTTAAGGGCTCAATTTTCAGGCTAGATCTGATTAACCGCTTTGAAGTTGGTTTATCGGCAGGGTCTCGCGATTTCAAACTATACAAAGAATTCGCGCCGAATAACTTTGAGTACAACACGCAGCAAAAACGGTATTTTCAAACGCCCGACTTTAAGCCACTGTTTGAACATGATGCCAAACGCACTTTAATGAAATTGGCAAACGATATCAGTGACGGCTTCGATGCGGTTGGCGATATCCATTTCCCTATTGAGGCATCATCCAACTTAAATGTACCGGATATTTTTATCGTTGCCCGGCTGGTACAAGCCATTCTGAACAATAAAGCGGTAAGCGTAACCTATACCTCGTTATCGAGCGGGACTGGCGAAAGAGAGCTGGTGCCACACGCTATTGTCGATAACGGCCTGCGTTGGCACCTGAGGGCTTATGATAGAAAAGGCCAAAGCTTTCGTGATTTTGTGCTGACCCGCATCAGCAAAGTTACTATCATGGAAACACCAGAACAGGTAGAGTTAGCAACACAAGACGCTGATTGGCAAAGGTTAGTACCCTTATTGTTGGTGCCGCATCCCAAAAATATTGAGCATCCGATTGCCATTGAGATGGATTACGGCATGGAAAACGGCGAGCTGTTGTTAAATGTACGCGCAGCGATGGCAGGTTATCTGTTACGGCGTTGGAATGTGGATTGTACCGAGCAAGGTGCGCTTACAGGGGCTGAGTACCAGCTTTGGTTAAAAAACCGCGCTATGTTGGCTAACGTTCAAAATCTTGCTATTGCACCGGGATATGAAAGAGGTTGTGAGTGATCCTGCATTGCACTAAAAAGCTGTATGCAAAGCTGCCTATAAACAACACAGCAGCTACACCGATGCCAACAAGCATTGGCTTACAGGCGAAGTGGCTAAACTGGCATGCTAACCTCATCACAATCCAGCGCAGACAATGCGTTATCGCCGTGCATGACGCCACGCGCTACGCCGTGTTTATTCCCTGTTTAACAAAGTCAGACTTTGCCAAGCTGCAATGGCATTTTGAAGATGTGTTTATTAACAGCTTACTTAAAAGCGGTTTACCGCATGAGCTGGTCGAAACCGCCACGCAGCATTTGGCAGCATTACAGTTCGACACTGAATGTAACCGCTCGGTGCAGGGAACAATGAACCAAATTGCACAAGACATTGATTACGGCCTTGGTTACACCAACACAGCCGTATCAGATATTAGCCCATACCGTTACAGCGCCGAGTTAAGCCACAGGCCATGTACCATAAAAGGGCTAAAAGACTACCAGTGGCCCGACAAAGCCATGGCGGAATTACTATCTAACTTACACAACAAAGCGTAACGCTATAGTGCGTTAATGCTTTTAGGAATGATTGACTAAGGAATCGTTACCCAAATGGTTGAACAACATAAAAAAGCATTAGAAAAACAACTTTGGAATATTGCCAACTCACTGCGCGGCAATATGAGTGCCGACGAGTTCCGCGACTATATTCTCGGTTTTATCTTCTACAAATACCTGTCGGAGCGGATGGATATTTATGCCGACGAGCTGCTAAAAGAAGACGGTATTAAGTTCGACGCCATTGATGAAAACAGCGAGGAAGGCCAAGCCTACCTCGACGCCATTAAAGAAGAAGCCATCGACCACCTTGGTTACTTTTTAAAACCCAGCGAGCTGTTCCATGTACTGGCGCAAAAAGGCGAAGCCGGGGAGTTTATTTTAGAGCCATTAACCGAGGTGCTAAACCATATTGAACAAAGCACCATGGGCACAGCATCAGAAGATGACTTCAACGGCCTGTTTGATGATATTGATTTAACCTCTAACAAACTCGGCAAAACCGAAAAAGCCAAGAATGAGCTGGTGTCAAAGATACTGGCGCACTTAGATGCTATCGACTTTTTACACCACGAAACTGAAATTGATGTATTGGGTGATGCCTACGAATACCTCATTGGCCAGTTTGCTTCAGGTGCAGGTAAAAAGGCTGGTGAGTTTTATACCCCGCCTATGGTGTCTAAATTACTGGCCAAGCTTGTTACCATGGGTAAAGACAAGCTGAAAAGCGTGTACGACCCCACATGCGGCTCGGGCTCTTTGCTGTTACGTGTTGCCAAAGAGGTAAAAGAAGTGGGCAAGTTTTATGGGCAGGAGTCTAACCCCAGCACCTATAACCTAGCCCGTATGAATATGATCCTGCACGGCGTGCATTACCGTCAGTTTGATATTCAGCAAGATGACACCTTAGAGACGCCACATCACTTGGAAGAGCGCTTCGAAGCAGTGGTGGCTAACCCGCCATTTTCCGCCAACTGGAGTGCCAAAGCAGGTTTTTTAACTGACGAGCGTTTTCAGGATTACGGCAAGCTAGCCCCGGCCTCCAAAGCCGACTTTGCCTTTGTGCAACATATGGTGCATCAACTGGATGACAACGGCACCATGGCAGTGGTGTTACCGCACGGTGCATTGTTCCGTGGCGCAGCCGAGGCGCATATTCGTAAACACTTAATTAAAGATAAAAACTATCTGGATGCGGTAATCGGCCTACCAGCCAACGTGTTTTACGGTACATCCATTCCTACCTGTATTTTGGTACTGAAAAAGCAGCGCCAGCATAAAGACAATATTCTGTTTGTTGATGCCAGCCAGCATTTTGGTAAAGCCACTAACCAAAACTTCCTGCGCGAAGAAGACTTAGCTCGCATCCTCGAAGCGGTGGAAAAGCGTGATCAGCTTGAACCAGAAAAAGCGAACAAGTTTGCTTATGTGGCGAGCATTAAAGAGATTGCTAGTGATAACGACTACAACCTGAATATTCCAAGGTACGTGGATACATTTGAAAATGAAGGAATTATAGACTTAGAGACAGTCTCCTCAGAGCTTGTTGAAATTGAGAACCAAATGAGTGGAATTGATAATAAAATTAACGATTTCTGCTCTCAACTCAACATCAAAGCTTTATTTTAAAGGAGAGTAGCTATGAATCTCAATCGGATACCAATACGTCGATTTCCCGAATTTTGTGAATCTGATAGTTACAAACAATATCGCTTTGAGGATATTATTACTTTTTCATCTGGTAAAAATATTAAACAAAACGAAGCATCCCCCGAATACACCACTCCTTGCGTTAGATATGGCGAGCTTTACCATTTGTATGGTGAGGTTATTACTAAAATTATTAATCGAACAAATTTAGATCCTGCTGAGCTTAAGTTTAGTAACGGAGATGAGATTCTATTACCATCCGCAGGAGAAGATCCTCTTGATATCGGTTCAGCTTCAGCATTGACACTGAAAAACGTTGCTATAGGCAGAACTATTAATGTTTTAAGACCAAATGGAACTATTGATTACTCTCCAATTTATGTTTCATTTTATATCAATGAGAAACTTAAAAAGAAAATATCTACCCTTGCAAGAGGCGCCAGTATTAGTAATGTATATAACTCTGATTTGAAATGCTTGAGAATCAACCTTCCTAACATTGAAGAGCAAGAAAAAGTAGCCAACTTCCTCACTGTGGTTGACGAAAAAATTCGCCTACTCAAAGAAAAGCATGTGCTACTCCAGCAATACAAAAAAGGCGTGATGCAAAAGCTGTTTAGCCAAGAATTCCGCTTCAAAGATGACAGTGGTCATGCCTTTCCTGAGTGGCGCTTACAGGCGATTGGCAAATATTTGCTAGAGCACAAAGAACGGGTATCTGCGGACACAAACCTTCCAATTCTTACTTCATCCAGAGAGGGCTTGTACCGTCAAGAAAGAAAAGTTTTCAACGAAGGTGAGTATGGAGTTTTGCCTCAAGGCTACTTCACTTATCGCCACATGAGTGATGACCTCATTTTCAAATTCAACCTGAATATATGCTGGGAAAAGGCTGCTGTAAGCAAAGAGTACCCTGTATTCACGACTTCCAAAGGGCTAAACGCTCATTTTCTCGAATACTGCTTAAACGAAGGAAATGAGTTCAAGAGGTTCGCGATTCAACAAAAAGTCGGGGGAACGAGAACAAGACTTTATTTTAAAAATCTATGTCAGTTGAAATTGAAGTTACCTTGTGAAAAAGAACAACAAAAAATTTCTGAGTTCTTGCAAACATTGGATAAAAAGTTGGATGCAGTGCAGCAGCAAATTGACCTGACCCAAACCTTTAGAAAGGGTTTGTTACAGCAGATGTTTGTGTAGCGTAAGTTAGAAGGGAATCGACATGAGTTATCAGTCAGAACAACAACTCGAAAACAACCTTGTCGCCCAACTTTCGGGGCTAGGGCTTGAGCTCGTTAAAATTGGCGATGTGCAGGCATTACGGGCTAACCTGCAAACGCAGCTTTCAAAGCTGAATAACATTTCTATTAGCGAAAACGAGTTAAAGCAAATACGTAATGCCTTAGCCAAAGGCAATGTGTTTGATAAGGCCAAGCTGCTAAGGGATCGCATAAGCATTACCCGCGACGACGGCAGTAGCGTCTATATCCGCTTTTTGGCTGATAACCCACAAGAGAACCATTTTCAGGTAACCAACCAAGTTACTGTAGAAGGCAGTTATAAAAACCGTTACGACGTAACCATACTGGTAAACGGCCTGCCACTGATCCAAATAGAGCTGAAACGCCGTGGGCTGGAGCTAAAAGAAGCCTTTAATCAGGTTAATCGTTATCAGCGCCATTCTTACTGGGCAGAAGACGGCTTGTTCCAGTATGTGCAGATATTTGTGATCTCTAATGGCGTGAATACCAAGTATTACGCCAACTTCCCCAGCAACCGTAAGCCAAGCTTTAAACAAACATTTTACTGGGCTGATGAAAATAACGAGCGTTACGCCAAGCTGGAAGAGTTTGCTGCACAGTTTTTAACGCCAAAGCATATCACCGACATGGTATGCAAATATTTGGTGATTAACGAAACCGACCGCATGTTGATGGTGATGCGGCCATACCAGATATACGCAACCGAGGCGATTATTGCCCGTGTAGCCGAGCGCACAGCATTAAAAGCGCTGGGTAAAGATACCAGCAAACTAAACGGATACATTTGGCATACCACGGGCTCGGGCAAAACCTTAACCTCGTTTAAAACCGCCCAGCTGTTAACCAAAGACCCGCACATAGACCGAGTAGTGTTTGTAGTTGACCGCAAAGACTTGGATTACCAAACCGCCAAAGAATTTAATAACTTCAAAAAGGGCTGTGTAGACGGTACAGATAAAACCCATGTGCTGGTGCGCCAATTCTTGGGTAAAGAAGTGTATTACGTTGAAGAAGATGGGGTGCGTAAATCGGCCACACAAAGCGGCGGTGGTAAGCTAAACGAACTGCGTGATGAAAAGCTGATAGTAACAACCATACAGAAGCTTAACCACGCCATTAGCCGTAACCGCCACCGTGTACAAATGGAGCGGGTGCGTGATCAGAATGTGGTGTTTATTTTTGACGAGTGCCATCGCAGCCAGTTTGGTGATACCCATCACCGCATTTCAGCGTTTTTTACAAACCATCAGATGTTTGGCTTTACAGGCACGCCGATTATGGCCGAGAACGCCGTATCGAAATCGGGCCGCAAGTACACCACTACCGATTTATTCCACAAGCCACTGCATAAATACACCATTGTCGATGCCATTAAAGATGAAAACGTACTGCGCTTTATTGTGGAGTATGTAGGCAGATACCGTAAAAAAGACAGCGCCAATGAAGTGGATATTGAAGTAGAAAATATCGACATCAAAGAGTTGATGGAGTCGGATAAGCGGCTGGAAAAGATTACCGACTACATTATTGCCCAACATGGCCATAAAACTCATTCCAAAGCGTTTACTGGCATGTT
Source organism: Alishewanella sp. WH16-1 (assembly GCF_001441695.1). Lineage (NCBI taxonomy): Bacteria > Pseudomonadati > Pseudomonadota > Gammaproteobacteria > Alteromonadales > Alteromonadaceae > Alishewanella > Alishewanella sp. WH16-1. The sequence continues at coordinate 19,133 of NZ_LCWL01000015.1, forward strand.
TTGCGTATCCAGCGTACCTGCGCTGATTAAGTACTACGAGCTGTTTGCCAAGAAAAAGGCCGAAGGGCTTCACGACTTACGCATTGCTACCATCTTTTCTTACACCGATAACGAAGAAGACCCCGATGCAGATGGTGTATTCGATTTTGATGAGGCAACATCAGAGATGCTGCAAGTTGCGGAAGCGCAGCCGCAACATACCCACAGCCGTGACAAGCTAGAACGTTTTATTGGCGACTACAACGCTATGTTTGGCTGTAACTACACCACCAAAGACAGCGAGTCTTACTACAACTATTACAACGACATCTCCAAGAAGGTGCGCGAACGCAAGATAGACTTGTTGCTTGTGGTGAATATGTTCCTGACCGGGTTCGATAGCAAAACCCTGAATACCTTGTATGTAGATAAAAACCTCAAATACCACGGCTTAATTCAGGCTTATTCGCGGACAAACCGTATTCTTAATGAGCAAAAGTCTCAGGGTAATATCGTCTGCTTCCGTAACCTTAAACAGCGCACTGATGAAGCGCTAGCGCTGTTTTCGAATAAAGATGCCAAAGACACGGTGATCATGCCACCTTACGAAGAGTTTGTAAGGCTGTTTAACGAGGCGCTGGATAAGCTGAAAACTATCGCCCCGGATGTTGATAGCGTGGATGACTTAGTAGATGAAAACGCTGAGCTGGAATTCGTTAAAGCCTTTCGGGAACTGATAAGGCTTCGCAATATACTGTCTACCTTCGCTGATTTTGAATTTGATGATGTCGGCATTGCTGAGCAGGAATTTGAAGACTACAAGAGCAAGTATCTCGACCTTTACGACAAGGTAAAAGCCGAGACCCGTGGCGAAAAGGCGTCCATTCTGGAAGAAGTAGACTTTGAGTTAGAGCTGTTAGCCATGGACGTAGTAAACGTGGCTTATATTCTAAGCCTGCTGGCTAAACTGAAAGATGCCGAAAACGAAGAGCAATATCAGTACCAGTACAAAGCGCTGATGCAGGCAATTGGCGGCGACCCGACACTGCGCAGCAAACAAGAACTGATTGATAAATTCATCAAAGAAAACCTGCCAACGGTAAAAGATGCCGAAGATGTAGGAGAAGCATTTAATGCCTACTGGGAAGTGCAGAAAGTGCAGGCCATAAAACAACTGGCCGATGAAGAAGATCTAGATGAGCAGGCGGTGATCAATGTGATTGAGCGCATTGAGTACACTAATCAGGAGCCGCTGCGCGAAGATGTAGTTCGCACCATGCGCAAACCACCCAGCGTGTTACAACGCCGCACCGTGATCCCGCGCATCGCCGACAAGTTCAAACAGTTTGTGAATACGTTTTATAAGGGAATGCAGTGACAGCAATGGAGCAAATGAAAATACTTAAGGTGCATTGCAATAAATGTCTGCAAAAGACCCGGCACGAACTAGTTGCAGAGCGAATTAATCATGGCTCAGAAACCTTTTCAAATGACCCGCATCCCATGTACCCGGATTTTGAAATTACATGGCAAGATACTTACCGCATGCTGCAATGCCTAGGTTGTGAGAGTGTCACATTGCAAAATGAATATTGGTTTTCAGAAGGTGATGGTGTCGATGAAGAGTTCTACCCACCCCGGATTGCCAGAAAACTACCGGATTGGCGTGACGACTTGCCAAAAGAGTGGCGAGAGCTCCTTGTAGAAGTCTATAAAGCACTGCATACAGATAGCAGACGGCTTGTCATGATGGGCGCAAGGACATTGGTTGACCTTTATCTTAATGAGCAGGTTGGGGATATAGGTGGTTTTGCTGCCAAACTAAAAAAGCTAAAAGAAGATCACTTAATCAGCACGCCAGCGAAGGATATTTTAGAAGCTGCACTTGATGTTGGCCATGCCGTATCGCACCGCGCCCATAAACCGAGCCCGAAAGAAGTGAATCAGGTTATAGATATTGTTGAGAACTTACTGCATCAACACACGCTGGTTAACACTTCTGAAGAGTTGAGGGCGAGCACGCCACGCAGAGGCTAGCGGCAAGATTGCAAATGAAAAGTCATTTATAATATTGAGAATACTATAAAAAAGCCGGAAATCCGGCTTATTAAGTGCAGCAAGCTGCGTGAAACATTATTTATAATCAAAACCGCTTATTCAGCGGACAAGATGTGTTTGTAGCAGTATCAGGCATACATCTTTTTTCAACCGCTTACACAGCGGGTCACTGGCGAAGAACACGGTGGTTATACGTGCTTATTTTCTAAGCCGCTTACACAGCGGGTCACGAGAGTCAATGCGCGACGCCGGCATTTATGACTTTCTAAGCCGCTTACACAGCGGGTCACCGTTACTATTTACTCGGCAAGCCAATCTTCATTTTCTAAGCCGCTTACACAGCGGGTCACAACATGATTTTATCTATAAATAGTTAAAATTCAAGTTATTATCGTAGCTTTCAAATAATCACCCTATTTTAAACTTAGCTAAAAATATCTTTTAAAATCAACATATTGAAGCATCATTGAAAATAAAAGGCTTGAGACAAGGCACTGAACCTATTTTCACGTCTTTCTTACCCAAGCCATAACTACTAAAAATTGCTTCGCTTTGTGCTGTAACATCAATTTTACCAATATTGAATTGGATGATTTGACGGCTTGAGATTTCTAACGGTACAGAATGGCATTTCTGAAGCACTTTATTTCCTGGATATGACATGAGAGACTTATAAGTTTCTCCTCTGGCTTCGGCTCGACTTTTAAGTCGCCTAAAAGCTCGCTCTCGTGCAGCAGGCGTCAACGTTTCTTGCTGACGCTCCCTATAGAACAAATCTTCGTTCGAACACAGCTCTGAAGAAATAGTTTGAACGTTACTAAGCTTGAAGTAGCCTTCTTGTTCCATGGTTAAAAAATACTTCTGACTTTTTAAGCTGGATAAAAGCCTGTTATCGGGTGAAACAAAGGCAATTGTTGACCCTATAGAGTTTTCACTCCATGCAGGAAAGCTAACACCGATGTTATTTAATTGTCTCGATGACATGAAGCCATGCAGGACTCGAAGACAGCGACCTGCGAGAAATTCAGGATTGAGCTTTTCAGGTAAATACTGAATATAGAAAAAACTACGAACGGTCACTTTTTATCTCCCAACTGGAATAGTCCGCCCTTAATTAAATTGGCGCAAATAAAATGGGCGTCATAGATACGTTCTTTATCTAGATTAAGTGATTCAGTTATTGCCTCGACATTGGTAAATAACGAGTAAAAATCATTACCACCCGCTGGTGTGCGATAAGCCATTATCGTTGCTTTATCGACGCCAAAACGACCAACACGTACTGGGTAGACAGCATCTTTATACCAGTCATCAATAATAGAGATGCCTGCGCCAATTTTGTAGCAACCTATAACTGGGGTTAATTGACCATCTACGCTTGTTTTTTGAAATGTTCTACTGGCATGTTGCTCACCTCGCTTCTCTTTGAAAGCTTGGCTTGGGTAGACTTCTTGGCAAGTCGCTGGAATGATTTCGGCTTCAATTTCACAAATAAGGTAGGACATCGGATTTTGCAATGCATTTGCAAAATCATTTACTAATTCGGACCACCCTGGGAGCTCAGTTTCCCAGAGGCCCTCAAACCTCAACTGCTGAACATTTTCGGCAATTACCTCCCTACCTGTATTAGTGCGCACCGTGATTTTGGTGTTCAGGTTTTCTTGATTACGCCAAAGCCAACTTCCAGATAGTATTTGCCGTAAGTATCGCTTGCTAAGATACGTAAAACCTTCTGAGGCAGCATAGGCTGACAAAAACGCTTTAATGGTATTTACCACGTTTTCGTCGTTACAAGATTCTGGTCTAAGAATGTTTGCAGATACCGTTAGCGAAAAATTGCATAAGAGTCGCTGAGCGTCATAAGGCACATGACAGTACTCAATAGTTTGAGGATTACTTTCAGCTAAAACCTTCCATGAATCAGACTTTTTCACCACCATCTTCTTATCATAAGCTTCTGCAGCACTCTCCTTTTGGCCAACAATTTTAATTTCCTGGTAAGGCAGCGGTACTCTCTCTCCTTTAGAATTCAAATAGGTGAACACTCCATTCCCAGGCGATAGCGAGCGTCTGTAACTTAATTTATTTGGAATTTTCATTGTTACTCCACGAGTCTAAAATTACTGCGTTATCTAATTGTCGCAGCACCCAAAGAAAATCTGCTTCATTTGACGTTGCATGAAGTCTCTGCTCCAATAATTGCGCCAATACAGGCTCTGCAAAGCAATGAGATAACTCATTAATGCTATTTGCTTTATTTATTGGTTGCTCAAGAAAATGATAACCAACATTACCAATAAGCAAAGATTTCTGTTCCAGCCACCCATTCAAATCAACTTCAGAATTCATTTCAGCCTTAGTCAGCCAACAACCATTTCTAGTAGGAACGGCCTGGGCCGCTTCAAACAAGTTTTCGAACATTTTGAAATGTTCAATATTCTTTATTGCAGGATAAATCGCGCCTTGGCAAAGGGTATTTGGTAGACAAGCTAGAATTTGCTGTTCAGAAAGCGGTTTTACAACACGACATTTTATAACAATGCTTAACTCTAGATCGCATTGGCGTGTCGGCAAAATGGCAGGCGTAACAAGCTTACCATTTTTTAGATCTTCCTCTCTGGTTAACCCTCTGTTATGTAAACTGAACTGATGAAGGCATATTGCAAAACCATCAAGTTTAAATTCAGGAACACAATATTGTTGAACGTTTCTCTCAAAAGCGTGCAAAAACCCCCATATCCCGATTATAGATGGCAAACCAACTGAATAAGCGCTGTTTATTGCATTAGCATTCGATACCGACAGTGCCGGTAATAATAAATAACGATACTGGGAATTATCCGTAATTGTTGTCGTTTTAGCTAATGGCATTCCGACATCGTTAATAGTAAAGAGAGATCTAACGACTCTTGTAACTTCCGGGTTGTAAGCCAGATGTTGCCAAGATTTTGTCTTTGAAAGGTAGTAGTGAAATAACTCGATACATTTATCAATGGATTTTTCTGGGGCATACAACTGCATCCATGAACCTAAAAAATCTTGAACACGCTTTCGTAATTTTTTTTCCCTAGCTTGTTTAATATTTGGTGTTAATAGCATCTGGTCACTATTTAATAATGACTCTAGAGCTGAAAGTTCACGGGTTTGGAAGGATTTACCCTGAATTGTGTGAGGACCCAAAAGACGTTTCGGTTGAGAGTTTAAAGCGAACACTTTCCCGGCTGCGGCACTTACCAAACTACCAACGCTAGCAGCTCTAGAATGAGATACCGTTGTTTTATTCACATTATTTTTAGAAAGTGCTAAGTGTATGTCCCTTTGCATAGTATGAGCAGGCACAGGAGTAAGTGCTATGTATTCTTGTTTATAGGGCACTCGTACCTGTCTGATGTCTTCATGAAGACTCTTTATTGTCTTTTCGAACTTCCATTTTTTAAATAAACTTTGTAGCTGTCCATAGTCCTTTTTAAACATGCCAGCAGAAAAGGTAATCATCCCTAAAAATAA
>NZ_LCWL01000141.1:0-26219 GCF_001441695.1 Alishewanella sp. WH16-1
GATTTGTGTATAAGAGACAGGTTAACTAGCGGGGCTTTCTGGTTTAAGGGGCTAAGCGCTTAGAAGCTTGACGTATCCTGGAATAAACCCACTTTCAGATCGGTTGCGGCATAGATTTCACGACCATCGACACTCACCACACCATCACCAATACCCATAAACAGCTTACGTTTAATCACCCGTTTCATATTGATGGTGTAAGTGACTTTTTTCGCAGTTGGCAGAATCTGACCGGTAAACTTCACTTCACCCACGCCAAGCGCGCGGCCTTTACCCGGACCACCTGACCAGCCTAAGAAGAATCCTACCAGCTGCCACATTGCATCTAAACCTAAGCAACCTGGCATCACCGGATCACCTTTAAAGTGACAGCCAAAGAACCATAAGTCCGGGGTGATGTCCAGTTCGGCAATGATTTGGCCTTTGCCATATAAACCACCTTCTTCAGAAATATGGATAATGCGGTCCATCATCAGCATATTGTCAGTAGGTAACTGGCTGTTGCCCGGGCCAAAGAGTTCGCCGTTGCCACAAGCGATTAAATCTTCTTTTGTAAAGCTATTCTTAGTCATGTATGTTTAGTCCAATATTAAAGCTGCGTCAGCTTAGCGAACAGCTGTACGCCAGACAAGTCCGATTTGTACAACTTTACCAATTTTATCGCAGATAACTGGCGAAGGTGGCAACAAATTTCCGTATAGTTAAGCTGACATCAGCATCTGGTGTGAGGTCATACCGGTACCGGAGTGCTGTGGATAAGTTGAGGGTGCTATGAGTGATGAGAAGGTCAGCGCGCTGAGTAATGCTGAGAAACAGCGGCGCTATCGCGAACGGCAAAAAGGTTCGGGTAAAAAAGAGCTGCGCGGCTATTTAACGCCGGAAGCCTTGCAGTGCTATCAGGAAATTGCGGAAAAAACCCAGTGGAACGATAGTACCTTATTAAGCAATGCCATTCGTTTAATGTATGCCGCTCATAAATTAGGCCAAATTGGCATTTTGAATAGCTGGCTAAACGAGCATAAACGTTAAGCCGGTGAATTATGCTGCAGCGGTGACGCTGCAGCCACTTCGCGTTATAATAGCTGCCGTTTAATAACACGCTTTGCGTGGTAGCTTCTTTTGCCAAGTCAGGAACCCAGCATGATTTTATTTGTCCGCGATCTTACCGTTATCGACTTTTCTTACCTGCATCGCCAGCGCGGTATGCTGGGAGAGAGCTATATTGTCGATGTCGAGCTGCATGGCGCGCTGGACGATACGGCTATGGTGTTCGATTTTGGCAAGGTCAAGAAAGTCATTAAGCAGGCGATAGACCGTCTGGTCGATCATAAATTAGCTGTAGCAGCGGATTGTCCGGCTTTTAGTCAACAAGTCTGCGATGACCTGAGCATTGTTCGCTATCAGAGTGAGCGCGGCCTGATCCAGTTAGCGTGTCCGGCTCAAGCCTTTGCGGTGATCCCTGGTGCAGAAATCAACGAAGCCACTGTAACGGCATTTTTGCAGCAACAGATCAAGCCATTATTGCCGGCTAATGTCGAACAGCTGGTTCTGACTCTGCGGCCGGAAGCGATCAGCGGTTTCTATTATCATTACAGCCATGGTCTGAAAAAGCACGATGGCAACTGTCAGCGGATTGCCCATGGCCATCGTTCGACCATTCAAATTTATGAAAACAATATGCTGGCGCCAAAACTAAACAAATTATGGGCCGAGCGCTGGCAGGATATTTATCTGGGGACACAAAGCGATCTCGTTGTGCCACAGCAATTACAGCATTTAACGCCAGCAGTGACCGACTACAGTTTCCGTTATCAGGCATCGCAGGGCTGGTTTGAGCTTTGTATGCCGCAAGCGCATTGCGAAATTGTGCCCTGTGATACCACAGTCGAGTGTCTGGCCGATTTTATTGCGGATACGCTAAAAGCGCAGAATATCAAGCAGACATATAAGGTGGTTGCTTATGAAGGTGTGGGGAAAGGCGCTGTTGCTGTGCGCCCTTAATGGGGTGCTGCCGGCGCAGCTCAGTGCTGTTGAAGTGATACTGGACGGGCACTTGACTCAGGGTAGCCTGATCCGTGGCACCGTTCCGGCAGGGGCCAAAGTGTGGTTTAACGATAAACCACTGGCCGTCAGTGCACAGGGACATGTGGTATTTGGCATTGGCCGTGATGCCACACTAAATCATCAGCTAACCGTTGAGCATCATGGTGAACAGCGGCAGATCCCACTTAGCTTTAGCGCGCGGCAATACGATATTCAACGGATTACCGGCGTTGAGCAAAAATATGTTGAACCACCGCAAGAGGTCAGGGCCCGCATCGCCCGCGACAATAAACGTGTACGAGAGGTGCGGCAAACCTTTACCGACAAAACCCTGTTTTTAAGTGCGCCACTTCAGCCGTCAGAAGGGCGGATTAGCGGGGTATATGGCAGTCAGCGGGTTTTTAACGGTCAGCCACGTAATCCGCATTTTGGTTTGGATATTGCAGCGCCGGTTGGCGCACCGGTGCTGGCTCCTTGGGATGGCAAGGTGCTAATGGCTGAAGATCTATATTTCTCTGGTTTAACCTTGATTATTGACCATGGCATGGGTGTGACATCCACCTTTATGCATTTGCATCGCTTTCATGCCACGGTTGGCGATACGGTTAAAGCCGGTACAATAGTCGCTGAAGTTGGTGCCACCGGCCGAGTGACAGGACCGCATCTGGACTGGCGCATTAACTGGTTTCAGGAGCGGCTGGATCCACAATTGTTGCTGCCAGCGTCAGATCGGCCTGAACCCAGACGTATTCCGTTAAATTAAACCTCTATCACACACAGATAAGGCGCCCATCTTAGAATGTCTTAGTGATATTAATGCTAACGTCGGCAACTGCCGGCGTTATCGTTTAGCGTAAAAATATCGAATCGGTTAGGTGTTGGTTGATAATGGCGCTAACCAGCGCTGTAATTTAGCGTCATCAGCGATGCTTAGCATCGCAACCTGCGCTTTGCCGGCTTGCAAGGTGAGCGGCAGCGTCAGTAACCGGTCTTTACGAAATATCGTCAGTGGTTGTTCCGAGCCATAAGGCAAACGCTTTAACAACTGTGGCAGGCTTTTGTCGGTAATTTTATAACCGGCTATAGCGAGCAGTTGGTCGCCAGCCATCAAACCTGCCTGATGTCCTGCTGAGTCAAGATAAAGCTGCTGTATTGTGACCAGGCCGTTTTGCGTTTTCAGGCTACAACCGAGAGTTGCTGGCGCGTTTTGCTGCTGTGTGCCATGAGTGTCATCAAAGTGCTGAGGGCTACGCCAGTTGAGATTTAAGCCAAGTTTGGCAAAGCTGTCGGCCAGTGGCAAAGGCTGTGCCCGGTAAACCCAGTCTTCAACCTGCGCGGCCAGCGCTTTAAAACCCGCTGCACTGAGCGAGTCGAAGAAACTGCGATCTTCAGTACCCGTTGCCAGATAATGCTGATAGAAATCACGACAGAAGCGACTCAGGTCCTTATTGTTGGCTTGCAGCTCGGCCTCTACTGCCAGCGCAACCAGAGCGCCTTTAGCGTAATAGCTGACAATACTATTCGGGGCATTTTCATCCTGCAGGTAATACTTGGTCCAGGCGTTAAAACTACTATCACTCAGGCTCTGCCGGCTATCAGAAGGGTTTCGCGTAACCCGCGTAACCAGTTGTTCCAAGGCGGTCAAATAGGCTTGCTGGCTAATGCGGCCACTTTTAATCAGGGCTAAATCGTCAAAATACGAGGTAAAACCTTCGTAGAGCCACAGCTGCGGCGTATATTGTTCCTGCGAGAGCTGATAAGCATGAAACGGGGCCGGCTTTAGGCGCTTCACCCACCAGGTATGAAAATACTCATGGCTGATTAAGCCAAGTAACGTCTGGTAGGCGTCATCGGGGGCCGTCATTTGTCTGGCGGGTAAATCATGGCGGCTGCATAGCAGCAGTGTGCTGTCTTTATGTTCGAGACCGCCATAACCGTGTTCGGTGATCCAGAGTAAAAACCAGTAATGGTGTAAATCGTCCGGTAAACCACCAAAAACTGCCCGCTGTGCCTGGCACAGTTGTTCGGTATCGGCCAGCAACCGTTCGCTGTCATAGTGATTCTGGCTGCTCACCACCAGATAGTGTGGCACGCCATCGACCGCAAATTGCTGTACTGTGAATAAACCGACCAGCAATGGGCTATCAATCAGTTGTTGATAGTCCGTGGCCTGATAAACACCAAAATCCAGCAGTGCTGTGCCCTCAGCACGGGGTAACGCGGTCGCAACCCGCCAGTTTTCGGTTACGTGAAACTCTGGGCGTAGTAGTTCAAATTGCTGCGGATAATGGGTTTGCTCGCTAACCGCCAGGCACGAGCACGCCGGATTAAGGATCGCCGTTTCATCATCGAGATAAGCCGCGCGTACCGATAAATCATTGGCGTAAATCAGATAACTGACCGTAACTTCCTGTTGTCGACAGGCCAGATTCCAACGTTGTTTGTCCAGTTGCTGCAGAGCGAGTTCGCCGCTTGTATCGCGGGCGCTAATTTGCATTATGTGTCGCGCGAAGTTGCGAATCATGTAACTGCCCGGGATCCAGGCCGGTAAACTGAGTTCATGCTGGCTGGCGCTTGGTATAAAACGTAACTCCACCCTCAGCTGATGGGCACTGATATCGCTGATTTGCACCTGATAACGGACGCTGTTCATACTACCTCTTTGCTGTGTTCGCTGATGTTTACCGTCTGCTCTGCCAAAATGACGTTTTATTCCGGCTAACGGAGCAACTGCCGGTTAAATAACCGGAAAATACACCGGCAGTTCTGCAGTAGGTTACGGCTTACCGTATAATAGCATTTTTATTTTACCGGCAGGTTTTGTTATGGCAAATGAAGCGCTTATCCAAAAAAGAATCGAATACGCGGTTACGCGTGTCACTAAAACGGTGTTTCCCGGCCGTACCAACCATCACAATACCCTGTTTGGTGGCGAAGCCTTAGCCTGGATGGATGAAGCTGCATTTATCGCGGCCACCCGCTTTTGTCGCAAGCCACTGGTAACCGTTTGTTCAGATCGGGTCGATTTTAAAGAGTCAATCCCGGCCGGTACTATTCTGGAGCTGGTGGCAAGGGTCGCGCATGTTGGCCGTACCAGTATCAAGGTACAGGTCGATATCTTTGTGGAGCATATGTACAACGACGACCAGCATAAAGCTATTTCCGGTAGTTTTACCTTTGTTGCCCTGGATGAAAATCGCAAACCAACACCGGTATTAGGGGATCTATGAATCGCAATAAGGTTCTCTTGTGTAACTGGCCAGACCTTGCTATGTTGCTGCTGTTAATTTGTGCCGTCAGGTAAATTGTCTCTAAGCCCCGTGAAGAAGAGGTTGCTATGAAAACTGCCGAGCAATGGTTTAGCGAGTATGCGGTAAGCCATCAACATCCGACTAATAAACTGATCCACTGGTTTGCCGTGCCTGTCATTTATATCACGGTGCTGGGCTTGTTGTGGCAAATTCCTATGCCCTTTGCCGGCCTCGCTGAGCAGGGCATTAATTGGGCTTTATTGCTGGTGCTGCCAGCGCTGGTATTTTACTTTTTACTGTCTTTTAGTATTGGCCTCGGTATGACGATTTTTACTGCGGCGGCAGTTACGCTGTTGCGGGCCCTGGAGCAGCAAAGTGTGCTCCAGATCTGGCAGTGGTCATTATTGGTCTTTGTGGTGATGTGGGTATTCCAGTTTGTTGGTCACAAAATAGAAGGTAAAAAGCCGTCTTTTTTTCAGGATCTGGCATTTTTGCTGATTGGCCCGGCCTGGTTACTCGGCTTTATCTTAAAGCGCCTGCATATTCGTTATTGATATCATTACCCGGTTTTGCCAGCACACGAGCTTGCGATTAATGTCTGGCTAAACACGGCAGGTGGTAGCGGTTTTTGCGCGGTGCCGCTTTATAATAACAAGATGATTTTGGAAGACTCGGCATAAATTTGAATAAGCTGTTTGAAGATCGTAACCGACAGTTCTGGATCCTGCATACGCTTGGTTGGCTGGGTTTTGCCATTGTCAATTATCTAAGCTCACTGGTACTCGATACCCGTGATGCTTATCTTATTGTAATCAGCCTGGACGCCTATGTCGGCTGGTTGCTGACCATTCCGCTGCGTTACTTCTATCGCCATATCTGGGCCTGGGAGCCGTGGAAAATGATTTTGACCGTGCTGGTCGTCGCTTTGTTAATAGCGATGTTCTGGACGGTGATCCGTAATTTCAATTACTGGGAAATCTATCGTCATGGTTACCGGCCAAGCGATTGGTTGCTTTACATCAAAGACACGCCAGCGGCCTTTTATGTGATGCTTAGCTGGAGCGGCTTGTATTTCGGCATCAAGTATTATCAAACCTTGCAGGCCGAAAAGCAGAAATCCTTGACGGCGATGAACAAGGCGCATGAAGCTCAGCTGAAAATGTTACGTTATCAGTTAAATCCACATTTTTTGTTTAATACCCTAAACGCGATTTCTACTCTGGTGCTGATTAATGATAATGATACTGCCAATAAAATGGTAAGCCGGTTAAGCGATTTTTTACGCTATTCTTTATACAAAGATCCGATCAACAAGGTGCCACTGGAGCAGGAAATTTATGCTGCCAGGCTCTATCTGGAGATTGAGAAAGTTCGGTTTTCAGAGCGCTTGTCGATAGTGATTGATGTTGAACCCGGTACTGAAAAGGCGCTGGTACCCAGTCTGATTTTGCAACCTCTGATTGAGAACGCGATTAAATATGCCGTTGCACGTGAAGTAAACGGTGGTGAAATTGCGATAACCACCCGCAAGTTTGGCCATGATTTGTTGCTCGAAGTCGCAGATAACGGTCCGGGTTTACCCGAGATTGTCGATAGTAGCAAAACCGCTGATAATAAGGGCAGTGGCGTCGGGCTGGTAAATACCCGAGAGCGGTTGGCTGCATTGTATGACAATGATTTTGCCCTGGTGCTAACCCAAAATCAGCCGCGCGGCGTAAAGGTAAATATTAGAATTCCATTACAATTAGAACAAACGGAAACCAAAGATGCTTAAAGTCATAGTGGTAGATGATGAACCGCTGGCGCGTAAAGGGATGTTGGTCCGCCTGGCAGCTTTTCCTGAGCTGCAGGTGGTTGCAGAGTGTGCTAACGGGCCGGATGCGATAGCGGCCATTCAGGCGCAAACCCCCGATCTCGTGTTCTTAGATGTTGAAATGCCCGGTATGGATGGCTTTGCAGTGTTAAAAGCGTTGCAGGAACGGCATATCCGCTTACCCTATGTGGTGTTTGTTACCGCTTATGACCACTACGCTTTCAACGCTTTTGAAGTGCAGGCGGTCGATTATGTGTTAAAGCCTGTGGAGCCAGAGCGCTTAAAAGCTGCGGTCGAAAAAGTTCTGACCTTTCACAATGCGGCCGATAGCCAAAAACGCACTGATAAACTTGCGGCGGCGGTAGCCCGTTTAACTGGCGATCAGCCGGATACGATTTTAGAGCGGCTGGATAACGCTGAGCCGGTGGTCAGTGATCGTTACCCGGAAGCGATTAGCATTAAAGATAGCGGGGAAATCACCCGGGTACAGGTACAGGACATCGACTGGGTTGATGCTGCAGGTGACTATATGTGTATTCATACCCGGGATGGTCAGACTCATATCCTGCGCCGGACGATGAAAGAACTGGAGTCGGAATTAGATCCGCGCTTATTTGTGCGGGTACATCGCTCCGCTATTGTTAACGTCAACACCATCGCTAAACTGCAAATGTTGACTAACGGCGAGCATCAGCTGGTGCTGACCAATGGTCAGGCGGTTAAGGTGAGCCGCAGCTATAAAGATAGGGTGAAACAGGTATTTAGCCACTAAGTTTTGGCCAGCTGCCAATCAAGGCTTGCTTAACAAAAAGGTGCGAATTCGCACCTTTTTTTGTGCTGAATTTTAAACTGACAACAATTAACTACTGCCAACTTGTTGCTGCCAGCGCACGAGGAAGGGGTCAATCGCTTTTTTGCGGTCACCGGTTTTACTAAGCGGGTAGAGCACAGCTTCACCATTCACTTCGCCGGCCATTTGCAGATGGGCGCCTTGTAATAGTTGTTCTACGGCAAAGGCCCCTAATTTAGTTCCCAGAATGCGATCGGCACCAACAGGGCTGCCTCCGCGCTGAATATGCCCCAGAATACAGGCACGGCATTCAATACCGATGGCCTTGCTTAATTCATCCGCCAGTGCGGTGGTTCCGCCCGGATAACTGTTTTCGGCCACGACGATAATATAGCTGCTCTTGCCCAGTAGCAGCTGGGCGTGCTGAATTGGGGTGATCACCGATCGTAAATCACCAGGTTGTAACCGGCCAAACTCCGGACAAATAATCTGTTCAGCGCCAGCGGCAATACCGGCTGAGAGCGCAATATAACCACTATGGCGGCCCATCAATTCTACTAAGAAAATCCGCTCAAAGGCGTCAGCGGTATCGCGAATTTTATCAATGGCATCCAGTGCCGTATCAATGGCAGTTGCATAGCCAATGGTATTGTCGGTACCGTCAACATCGTTGTCGATGGTACCCGGGACGCCAATAATCTGGCCGTCATAATGTTTGGCAATTTCTAATGCGCCACGAAAGCTGCCGTCACCACCAATTACGATCAGCGCATCGATATCCAATTGATGCAAGGTTGCGGCAGCTTGCGCCGGACCCTCCGGTGTTTGTAGTGCAGGGCAACGGGCGCTTTTTAGAATGGTACCGCCACGCTGAATAATATTTTGCACGTGATGGCCGAGCAGCGTTTTATATTCCGACTCCAGCAGGCCGTTATAGCCATGTTTGAAGCCTATTACTTCGATATTACAGGCCGCCGCGGTGAGCTGTACTGCACGGATTGTGGCATTCATGCCAGGAGCATCACCGCCAGAGGTAAGAACCCCGATACGTCTGATCCGATCCATTCTCTATCTCTCCAGTTAACTGTTACCCACGAACACTGCAGAGCAGTATAAACATTAATCTCTACTTTAGTTTGATTTGTCGCAATAATGCGAAAAGCACGGGACAGAACCTGCGCTATCGGCGACAATACGCTAACTAACGCAACGTTAGTGTTTTTTTGGAATCAAGTCTGATGCATCAAATTACCGGTAAAACCCTGGTTGGCTTTTTATTGGCGCTAACCACGGCTGTGTTATGGGGCGTGCTGCCGATAGCGTTAAAAATCCTGTTAGAAGTCGTCACCGCCAATACCATTACGGCAATCCGTTTTCTGGCGGCAGCGGTGATGGTGGGCTTATGGCTGGGGCTACGTGGTAAATTGCCCGCGTTAGGCGTATTAAAACAGCCAAAGCTGGCGTTGCTGCTGGCCATTTGTATCGTTGGCTTACTACTGAACTATATTTTATACCTGACAGGCCTCGATCGTTTAACGGCCGAAACCGCGCAGACGGTGATTCAGTTAGCGCCATTTTTAATGATGCTGGGCGGGATCTGGATATTTAAAGAGCGCTTATTGTTGTGGCAGAAAATCGGCGCCTGGACGCTAGTCGCTGGTTTGTTGCTATTTTTTAACGAGCGTTTGCTCACGTTACTGATGCAAGCCAGTACCGAAACCTTTGGCGTCCTGCTGGTTATCGCCGCTGCGATTACCTGGGCTGCTTACGCACTGGCGCAAAAACAGCTACTGGTAAACTACAGCTCGAAGCAGATTATGTATCTGATTTATTTTGCCGGCGCGCTGGCATTTTTACCGGTATCGGATCTCACCCCACTAATCGACTTTAGTGTCTTACAGTGGGGATTATTGGTTTTCTGTTGTTTAAATACTGTCGTCGCTTATGGTGCCTTCGCCGAAGCATTGCATCACTGGGAAGCGTCTAAAGTCAGTGCCGTGCTGGCTATTACCCCCTTAATCACCATTGGCAGTGCTAAGTTGCTGGCGTGGATCTGGCCGGAACTGGTGCAGGCGCAACTATTAAATGGCTGGTCGTTGTTTGGTGCTTGTCTGGTCGTCGCCGGCTCCGCTTTAACAGCGTTAGCGCCGCAATTTGTGCAATACCGCGCTGCACGTAAAGTGCGCAAGTTGCAGCGTGATGTGCTGTAACTAAAAGCTACTTAGTTAAAAATAAAAAGGCCCCGCAAAGCGGGGCCGGTGCTTTTAGGGCGTGTTGACGTTTGCTGCTTGTTTTTGCAGCTGTTTGGCTGGTGTTTATACAAGGCAGAGCTTGTGATGTGTAGTTATTCTACATGAATAAGCGATAACGCAGTAGAAACGCCAGCCAAACGCTGCCCGAAGGGTTCGCGCTGGCGGCGCTTTGCTCTTTGTCACTCGTCACTTATTTAGAATAACTAAACTGCGCTCCTCGTTTCGCGATCAAAGCGCCGCCAGTGTGAACAAAATCTAAGCAGCAAACGTCAACACGCCCTAGGCAAGAGGTTATTTAACTGTAACGATCTTGCAGGTATTAGAGGCGCCTACGGTTTCCATTACATCACCGTGCGTGATAATGACCAGATCACCGCTTTTTAAGCCAGCTTTATTTCGGATTACTTCGATGGCTTTGTCGGCCAGTTCGGCTGCGGTCACTTCGGTACTGTCAAAAAATGCCGGATAAACCCCACGGTATAACGCCATCTTGTTCAGAGTACGGGTATGACGTGACAGCGCATAAATTGGCTGAGGTGACGTAATACGCGACATCAGCTTGGCGGTATAACCTGACTCAGTCAGCGTAATAATGGCTTTGATGCCTTCCAGATGATTGGCGGCATACATTGCCGACAGCGCAATAGTTTCGCTCACTTCTGAAAACGACAGGTTCATCCGGTGCTTGGAAGTTTGTACTGACGGATGCTTTTCAGCACCGTTACATACCCGAACCATGGCTTTAACCGTTTCTATCGGATATTTACCGGCAGCGGTTTCAGCTGACAGCATCACGCCATCGGTACCATCTAATACTGCGTTGGCAACATCCATCACCTCAGCGCGGGTTGGCATTGGATTTTCGATCATGCTCTCCATCATCTGGGTAGCGGTGATCACAATCCGATTCAGCTGGCGTGAGCGGGCAATAATGCGCTTTTGCTGACCCACCAGTTCAGCATCGCCGATTTCCACACCCAGATCGCCGCGGGCGACCATCACTGCGTCTGAGGCTTTAATAATGTCATCCAGTGTCGCATCATCGGCAACGGCTTCAGCACGTTCAACTTTGGCCATAATACGGGCTTCGGAACCCGCTGCTACCGCCAGTTCACGGGCATAGCGTAAATCGTCGCCGCTACGCGGGAAAGATACCGCCAGGTAATCCACATCGATTTCAGCGGCGGTAATAATGTCACGCTTATCTTTTTCGGTCAGGGCGGGTGCTGTCAGGCCGCCACCCTGGCGGTTAATGCCTTTATTATTACTCAGTTTGCCGCCAACTACGACGGTAGTTGTCACTCGTTCGCCCGCAACGGCGGTTACCTGCAGTTGAATACGACCATCATCCAGCAGCAGCAAATCGCCGGCTTTAACATCCTGTGGTAGCTGTTTGTAATCGATCCCGACCTGAGTCTCATCGCCTTCACCTTTCGGCAAGCTGGCATCGAGTACAAAATCTTGTCCTTCTTCCAGCATAACGGCATTGTTTCTGAAGGTTGAAACCCTGATCTTCGGACCTTGCAAATCACCTAAGATAGCGACATGAGCACCGACTTTCTCGGCAGCTGCGCGTACCATCTGCGCCCGGGCTTTGTGGTCATCGGCTGAGCCGTGAGAAAAATTAAGCCGGAACACAGTGGCGCCGGCTTGGATAAGTTTTTCGATAACAGCCTGGCTGTTGGTCGCTGGCCCCAGGGTGGCAACGATCTTGGTTCTTCTTAACATTAGAAACTCCCGCTGATGACGCACTTGGCATAGTGTGCCGTAGTCTAATGTAATTTTATTACAGAATACAGGTTAAATCTGAATATAAATTACACGTCTGAGCAGTAACACGCTTTAAAGTGACATATCTTTTTTATCAAAGCGTGAGCCACGCAGACTGTCTTTAACTTTTTTCAGGTTCTCTCTAAACTTGCTGCCACGTCTTAAGGTAAAACCCGTTGCCAGGATATCAATCAGTACCAGCTGTGCGACCCGCGATGCCATTGGCATATAAAGATCGGTATCTTCAGGTACATCCAACGACAGCACTAACGAGCACTCACGCGCCAGGGGGCTTTCATAAGCAGTAATACCGATGACGGTGGCATCATTTTCTTTTGCAATAGCGGCAATTTCACACAGATTTTTAGTGCGACCGGTATGACTGATACAGACTACGACATCACCTTCAGTGCTGTTTATTGCTGACATCCGCTGCATCACGATGTCGTCAAAGCAGACTACCGGCACATTAAAACGGAAGAATTTATTCTGTGCATCGTGAGCGACCGACGCCGAGGCCCCCAAGCCAAAGAAGGAGATTTTTTTTGCCTGTGTCAGCACATCAACTGCTTTATTAATGGTGCTGATATCGACCCGCTGACGTGCCGTATCCAGCGCTGCCATTGTTGATTCAAAGATCTTAGCGGTGTAGGCTTCAGGGCCATCTTCCTCTTCAACATGTCGGTTTACATAAGGGGTGCCATTCGCCAGGCTTTGTGCCAGGTGTAATTTAAAATCCGGAAATCCTTTCGTATCCAGGCGGCGGCAGAAACGATTGACGGTCGGTTCACTCACATCGGCCATCTTGGCCAGCGCCGCAATACTACTGTGGATCGTCACCTGCGGATTCGCCAGAATGACATCGGCAACTTTGCGCTCAGACTTGCTAAAGTTGTTGACAATGCTTACGATTTTTTCCAGTACATTCATTCGTGGTTACCTGCGCTTGTCCGTCCCCGTGCTAGGAGGGCTATGCTATAGTGCGTTTTTATCGGCGTATTATGACGACGCCTTGTTAGCTGAGTTGTCTGCTTTCACTCTGGCGGACAAAACGGTATTAAATTTACCACAATTTATCCGGAATGCGATCAAGGCTACATTATAATAATCCATTCACGCTTAACAGCCAGTATTTTGTAATTTAATTACATTATTTGGCGTTTACAACCGCTTTTCAGTCCGCTAGACTGGGTCAAGTGTTGTAAAATTACATCTTCTTTATAGGCTGAGTTATGACAACCACCCCAAACCAGGCATGTGATTTAATTTTATTCGGTACCAAAGGCGATCTCGCCCGCCGTAAGTTACTGCCAGCCTTATATCAGTTAGAAAAAGCCGGGTTACTGTGTGAACAGTCGCAAATCATCGGTGTTGCCCGGGATGAATTGGACCGCAGCAGTTATGTTGAGCTGGTTAAAACCAATCTGGTACGTTTCCTAAAGAAGGAAGCCTTAGACGATAAGGTATGGCAGGCATTAGCCGCCAAACTGCATTATGTGCAGCTGGATATGACCAAGATTAGCGATTACCAGAAACTGGCGGCGGTTACTGAGCCGAGTAAAAGAATCACTGTCAGCTATTTTGCTACCCCGCCTGCGCTTTTTGGTGATTTATGCCGCGGCCTGGCTGAAGCCGGCTTAGCAGCCGAGCCATCACGGGTCGTGCTGGAAAAGCCGATTGGTCACGATCTGGCATCGTCTAAAGTCATTAATGACCAGGTTGCTGAATACTTTAAAGAATCTCAGATTTACCGTATTGACCATTACCTGGGTAAAGAAACGGTGTTAAACCTGTTAGCACTGCGTTTTGCCAACGCCATTTTTGCTTCGAATTGGGATCATAATGCCATCGACCATGTGCAAATTACCGTGGCGGAAGAGGTTGGGGTAGAGGGCCGTTGGAGCTACTACGATGATGCAGGTCAGATGCGCGATATGGTGCAAAACCACTTGCTGCAGGTGTTATCGCTGATTGCAATGGAGCCCCCGGCACGACTGGACGCTGATAGCATTCGGGATGAAAAGCTCAAAGTATTAAAAGCACTGCGTAAAATCGATCAGAGCAACGTGCAGGAAAAAACCGTGCGTGGCCAATACAGCGCCGGCTTTGTTGCAGGTCAGGCGGCGCCTGGTTATTTAGAGGAAGAGGGCGCAAGGCCCAACAGTAAAACCGAAACCTTTGTTGCGATTAAAGTGGATATCGATAACTGGCGCTGGGCCGGTGTACCTTTCTACCTGCGTACCGGCAAGCGGATGCCGAAAAAGCACAGTGAAGTGGTGATTTGTTTTAAACCACAGCCGCACAATATTTTTCGCGACACCTACCGCGATCTGCCCGCCAACAAGTTGATTATCCGCTTGCAGCCGGATGAGGGGGTCGAAATTCAAATGATGAACAAAATCCCGGGTCTGGGCGAACATATGCGACTGCAGCAGAGCAAGCTAGACTTAAGTTTTGACGAAACCTTTAAGTCGCAACGCATCGCTGATGCTTATGAGCGTCTGTTGTTAGAGGCGATGTTGGGAAATCAATATTTGTTCGTGCGCCGCGACGAAGTTGAGCAAGCCTGGAAGTGGGTTGACAGCATTCTGCAAGCCTGGAAAGACAGTAATGAACCGCCAAAAGCCTATCAGGCTGGTAGCTGGGGGCCGGTAGCCGCCATTTCAATGATGGCGCGCGATGAACGTAACTGGGATGAGTAAGATGCAACTACAACAGTTTGTGAACAGCGATGCGTTAAACGACGCCTTTGCTGCTCAGCTAGTCACCATCTTAGAACAGGCAATTGCTGAGCGCGGCGCTGCTTATCTGGTGGTATCGGGTGGCCGCACACCGCAGGTGTTATTTGCCAAATTGGCGGACACCCCCCTGGCTTGGGAAAAAGTAACAGTGTTATTGGCAGATGATCGCTATTTACCGCCGGATGCTGAGCATAGCAACGAGCGTTTAGTACGTAATACCTTGTTGCAACGCCATGCTGCCAGCGCCCGTTTTATCAGTTTATATGCCTCTGCCAATGATGCTTATGCCGCGGTGCCAGTTATTGCCAATCGGCTGTCTGCGTTGCCGACCTTTGATGCGGTGATCCTCGGCATGGGTGAAGATGGCCATACCGCTTCTTTATTTCCGTGTTGCGCAGAGTTAGCGGCCGGCATGGCGGATAATGCCCCTGTGGTATTGGCCACCAGCCCGACCACAGCGCCTTATCAGCGGATCACCCTGAGTAAAGCGCGATTGTTGCAAAGTCGTCAGCTATTTTTGCATCTGGTGGGCAGCAATAAACTCGCTGTACTGGAGCAGGCGCAAGCTGGTACGGATCAATTAGTAATGCCAATTCGGGCTTTTTTACAACAAACTGCCGTGCCAATGGCAGTGATGTACTCGCCAAGTTAGAGGTTAACCATGAACCCAGTTATTCAGCGCGTCACCGACCGCATTATTGCCCGTAGCAGCAAAAGCCGGGCTATTTACCTGGACCGGCTTGAAGAAGCCCGTCGCAAGGGGCCTCATCGCGGGGCGCTCAGTTGTGGTAACCTGGCGCATGGCTTTGCCGCTTGTAATGCCTCCGAAAAAAGCGATCTGCGTAGTCTGACCAAAGCCAATATCGCTATTATCTCGTCTTACAACGATATGCTGTCAGCACATCAGCCCTACCAGTTCTACCCGGAGATCATTAAAAAAGCGGTGGCCGAAGTGGGGAGCGTGGCACAGTTTGCCGGTGGTGTCGCCGCCATGTGTGATGGTGTGACCCAGGGCCAGCCGGGGATGGAACTTAGCCTAATCAGCCGCGATAATATCGCGATGGCGGCAGCTATTGGCTTATCCCACAATATGTTTGATGGCGGCCTGATGCTTGGGATCTGTGACAAGATAGTGCCGGGTTTATTGTTAGCTGCGCTCAGTTTTGGTTATTTGCCCTTTGTGTTTGTGCCCGCTGGTCCAATGCCGTCTGGTATTCCGAACAAAGAAAAAGCCCGGGTTCGCCAGCTGTTTGCCGAAGGCAAGGTCGGTAAAGAAGAGCTGCTGGAAGCCGAAGCAAAATCCTACCATGCTGCCGGTACCTGTACTTTCTATGGTACCGCCAACTCTAACCAGTTAGTGGTTGAGGTGATGGGCCTGCACTTACCTGGCTCGTCTTTTATCAACCCTTACACGCCGCTGCGTGATGAGCTCACCCGCGCAGCCGCCCGCCAGGTGACCCGCCTGACCGATCTGGGTACTGATTACCTGCCAATTGGTAAGTTGGTTGATGCTAAGGTGGTGGTTAATGGCATAGTGGGCTTGTTGGCAACCGGTGGTTCTACCAACCATACCATGCATTTAATTGCCGTGGCCCGCGCGGCAGGCTTTATTGTGAATTGGGATGATTTTGCGGAGTTATCACAAGCTACACCGCTACTGGCAAAAATTTACCCGAACGGTCAGGCCGATATTAACCACTTTCAACATGCCGGTGGCGTGCCTTTCCTGATCCGGACGCTATTAGACGCAGGCCTGTTACATGAAGATGTGCAAACGGTAGCCGGATTTGGCTTACGTCGTTACACCCAACAGCCGCTGCTGGAAAATGGTGAGTTGCGCTGGGTGGATGCACCGCTGCAGTCTCAGGATCCTGACGTCTTAACCACCGTTGATAAGCCCTTTAAAGCTACCGGTGGTTTACAGGTGTTATCCGGCAATATCGGTCGCGCGGTACTGAAAACGTCAGCACTACGGCCTGGCACCGAAGTGGTTAAGGCGCCAGCAGTGGTCTTTCATAGTCAGCATGAATTGGAAGCCGCTTTTAAAGCCGGTGAACTGAATAAGGATTGTGTGGTGGTGGTACGGTTCCAGGGCCCCAAAGCCTGCGGTATGCCCGAGCTGCATAAGTTAACGCCACCACTTGGTGTGTTACAGGATAAAGGGTTTAAAGTGGCTCTGGTTACGGATGGCCGGATGTCGGGTGCCTCAGGTAAGGTACCGGCGGCGATCCATGTTACACCTGAAGCCTTGGATGGTGGCAATATTGCCCGTATTCAAACCGGTGATCTGCTGCTGGTTGATGGCGAAACCGGCAAACTGGAAGTATTGGTTGATGCCGCTGAGTTTGCAGCTCGGACCCCGGCCACAGCGGATCTGAGCCATAACCTGTACGGTATGGGCCGCGAGATGTTTGGTGCCATGCGTCTGCAGTTAACCGGTGCCGAGCAGGGCGCTTGCAGCTTATTTGTCACGGAGGAGCATCTGCATGGCTGAACGCCAATTCGCGATTGTCGCTGATATCGGCGGCACTAATGCCCGCTTTAGCAGGGTGGCACTGGATACGCTGGCACTGGATCAGGTGGCGGTTTATCCGTGCGCCGACTTCCCAACTCTGGCTGCGGCGTTACAACATTATCAGCAGCAACTGGGCTTAACCGCGATTAAAGACGTCGCCATTGCTATTGCCTGTCCGGTGAACGGCGATAACGTGAAAATGACCAATTTCCATTGGCAATTTTCGATCAATGCTATGCAAGCTGAGCTGCAGTTAAACACCTTATTGGTGATGAACGACTTCACTGCAGTAGCGATGTGTTTACCGGCGCTCGCAGAAGATCAGAAAATCCAGATTGGCGGCGGTCAGGCGCAGGCCGGCAAACCCATGGCAGTTTTAGGTGCCGGTACCGGTTTAGGCGTCGCGCATTTACTCCCGGTCGACGGTAAGTTTTTACCTTTACCAGGTGAGGGCGGTCATGTGGACTGGGCAGCGCAAACTGAGCAGGAATGGTTTATTCAGCGTCAGCTCGCTGCACAATATGGTCATGTATCGCCAGAGCGACTGCTATCAGGTCCCGGACTTGAAGCCATTTATCAGGCACTGGCGGTTTTTCAGAAACTCGAGGTAGCACCTCTTACTGCCGGTGAGATTGGTCAGCAGGCATTATCTGGCCAATCGCAACTTGCGAAAGATGCAGTAGCGCAGTTTTACGCCAGTTTAGGCGCGGTAGCCGGCGATTTGGCGCTGACACTCAGCACCTTCGGTGGAGTTTATGTCGCGGGTGGCATAGTACCCAAGTTACTGCCGTTGCTCGGTAGCAGTGAGTTTCGCGCCCGCTTTGAAGCCAAAGGCCGGTTCGCGGGCTTTAATCAACAGATCCCAACTTTTATCGTCACCGCTGAGCAGCCGGGTTTACTGGGCGCAGCCGTCTATTTAAAACAAACATTGGCAGGTTAAGTTATGGCATTTACGAATTGGCAGTTACAACCGTCAGTGTTGTTTGCAATGGGCCCGGTGGTACCGGTTATTGTGATTAAAGATTTAGCCGACGCCGTACCAATGGCGAAAGCTTTACTAGCGGGTGGCATCAAAGTATTAGAAGTGACATTGCGCACGCCAGTAGCGCTGGAAGCCATTAAGCTTTTAGCCGAGCAGGTACCAGAGGCCGTAGTTGGCGCTGGTACCGTGACTAATCCGGAACAACTGGCACAAGTCGCAGCCGCCGGCGCCAAGTTTGCGATCAGTCCGGGCTTAACCCGCGAATTACTGCAAGCCGGCAAAGAGGCCAGCATTCCGCTGATCCCCGGTATCGCCAGTATCTCTGAGCTGATGGAAGGCACAGGTTTGGGTTATACCCATTTTAAATTCTTCCCGGCGGAAGCCGCCGGTGGTGTAAAAACGTTAAAATCGATTTATGGTCCCTTTGCTGATATCCGGTTTTGCCCAACGGGTGGCATTAACGAGCAGAACTTCCGTGAATATCTGGCCCTGCCAAATGTCAGTTGTGTCGGCGGCTCCTGGATCGTACCTGACAGCGCGGTAGCCGCTAAGGACTGGGCAAAGATCACTGAGCTTACCGCCAAGGCAGTCGCTGAAGCGCTCTAATGTAATACAGTTTAACCAGCAACGGGCCTTTTCTGGCCCGTTGTGTTTTGCTGGCGCACTAACTTTGAGTTTTTCCGCATAACAGCGTATGATACGCCCCTTTTTTCCGGCAGCAACAATAGGTTCCCGCAGTGATTTCTACCAATAATGTAACCATGCAGTTTGGCGCTAAGCCGCTGTTTGAAAATATCTCCATTAAGTTTGGTGACGGTAATCGTTATGGCTTAATTGGCGCCAATGGCTGCGGTAAGTCAACCTTTATGAAAATTCTGAGCGGTGAACTGGAGCCTACTGCTGGTAATGTCTTTGTTGAGCCGAATTACCGTGTTGCTAAACTGCATCAGGATCAGTTCGCCTTTGAACAGTACTCAGTGATTGATACCGTGATTATGGGCCACGCTGAACTGTGGGCGGTAAAAGCCGAGCGGGATCGGATCTATGCGGATCCGGAGATGTCAGAAGAAGACGGTATGCGCGTCGCCGATCTGGAGGTGGCTTTTGGTGAGATGGATGGCTATTCCGCCGAATCTCGCGCCGGTGAACTGCTTTTGGGCGTAGGTATTCCAATTGAACAACACTATGGCTTAATGTCTGCGGTGGCGCCGGGTTTTAAACTGCGGGTATTGCTGGCGCAGGTGCTGTTTGCTGATCCGGATATTATGTTGCTGGACGAACCGACCAACAACCTGGACATCAATACGATTCGCTGGCTGGAAAACGTGTTAGCCGAGCGTAACTCGACCATGGTGATTATTTCGCACGACCGGCATTTTTTAAACAGCGTCTGTACCCATATGGCTGATCTGGACTTTGGTGAGTTGCGGGTTTATCCGGGTAACTACGATGAGTATATGACAGCGGCGACGCAGGCGCGGGAGCGTTTACTAGCCGATAACGCCAAGAAGAAAGCACAAATTGCCGAGTTGCAGACCTTCGTTAGCCGTTTCTCGGCCAACGCTTCTAAAGCCCGTCAGGCTACCAGCCGTGCTAAGCAAATCGAAAAAATTAAATTGGAAGAAGTTAAAGCCTCCAGCCGGGTTAACCCCTTTATCCGCTTTGAACAGCAAAAGGGCCTCTATCGTCTGGCTTTAGAAGTTGAAGGGCTGACCAAAGGCTTCACCGAGCACAAGCTGTTTAAAAACCTGAAGCTGACCGTTGAGGTGGGTGAAAAAGTGGCGATCCTCGGTACCAACGGTATTGGTAAATCAACCTTACTTAAATGTCTGGTTGGGGATCTGACACCAGAAAGCGGCACCGTAAAATGGTCAGAAAATGCGAATATTGGCTACTATGCGCAGGATCATGCGCATGAATTTGCTGAAGATATGACCTTATTTGACTGGATGAGTCAGTGGAAGCAACCTTCGGATGATGAACAGGCGATCCGTGGCATTTTAGGCCGCTTATTATTCTCACAGGATGAGATTAAAAAGTCCGTTAAGGTGTTGTCGGGTGGTGAGCAGGGCCGGATGTTATTTGGCAAGCTGATGTTGCAGCGACCAAATATTCTGATCATGGATGAGCCAACCAACCACCTGGATATGGAATCGATTGAGTCGCTAAACCTGGCGCTGGAGCACTACAAGGGTACCTTGTTGTTTGTTAGCCATGACCGCGAATTTGTGTCATCGCTGGCCAGCCGGATCATTGAAATTACCGATCAGGAAATTCGCGATTTCGCAGGTAGTTACGACGAATATCTGGCGCGGCAGTTGGCACTGCAAGCCTGATATTTGCAGCCTATTTATTTGTTAGACCACAACCCCGGATCTGAACCGGGGTTGTTTTTTTATTTTTAGGCCCCAGATCAAGGAATAAGTGAAAAGGTTAATTCAGAAACTCAGGTATCTATGCTACTGTTTTTTATACCTGAATATATAACGGGAGTGTCTAATGAAGATTAATATTGGTATTGATGAAGAACAGCGTAAAGCCATTGCTCACGGTTTATCGGTCTTACTTGCTGACACTTACACCTTGTATTTAAAAACCCACAACTACCACTGGAACGTAACAGGCCCAATGTTTCAAACTTTACACACTTTGTTTGAAACCCAATATACCGAGCTGGCAGTTGCGGTAGATGATATTGCCGAGCGGATCCGTGCTTTAGGTGAGTTTGCCCCTGGCTCTTATAAAGAATACGCCAAACTGACCAACCTGAAAGAAGCCGATGGTATTCCATCTGCGGAAGAGATGATTAAAGACTTAGTCAAAGGGCAGGAAGCGATTGCCAAAACCGCCCGTTCTATCGTACCGGTAGCCGATGGCGCTTCAGATGAAGTGACCTTGGATCTACTGACTCAGCGTATGACAGTTCATGAGAAAAATGCCTGGATGTTGCGTAGCCTGGTCGCTTAATCACTTTATTGCATAGATAACAGGGAGCTTTGGCTCCCTGTTTTACATGTACTTTTCCGGGGTTATGTCGCTGCTTTACTAAAAAGCACTAAGAATTTTTAGCAAAACCTTGTAAAATCCCCGAGTCAAGCAACACTTAACGTAACGCCTGTGTAGTGAAGGCGTCCAGACTCAAACCGGAGAGGCTAAAATGAATGCGTTACAGTACGCGCAGAATGTTGTAGAGCTGTTTTCATTACCCGACAGCTATTTCCGGGTGCGGGAATTGATGGAATCTGACACGGCTAATCTGGATGATATCGCCGAAGTCATTCTGCTCGATCCGGTATTAACCTCCAAACTGCTGAAACTTGCCAATTCTGCAATTTACCGTTTACCGTACCAAGTTGACTCTGTTAGTAAGGCATTATTAGTTCTGGGCAAAAATCAGGTCTATAACCTGATACTCAGTATTGGTATCAGCTCTGCCTGTAGCCAGGTCAATACCAATGCTATCGATTTGGATCGGTTTTGGGAGCAGAGTGTCAACGCGGCTTTAATTGCCCGTTATCTGGCTGCGCATCTTGGCCTCAAACATGCTGATCGCGCTTATGTCTCGGGTTTGTTACATAACGTTGGCGAGTTAGTTGTGGCACAACAAAAGCCGGAGTTGGCGCGTGACTGCCAGCAATATACAACTGAAATTAAACCCTGGCAGCAACAGGAAAAAGTTTTAGGCTTTAGTTACGCTGCCTGTGGTGCTGAGTTGTTGAATTTATGGCAATTACCCGATGCTATTGTTGAGCCGGTTGCCTTACAACATAACTGCCAATATACCACCCGCTCGAATGAGGAGCTGGTAGTTAATCTGGCGGTAAGACTGGCCCTGGCGAATCAACATCCCGAACTTTATAATATTAAAAAGCTTGTCGACCCGTTTTTACTGGAGTTGTTGCAGCTTACTCAGGCGGATCTGTTGAAGTCTATTGATTTTTGTAATACCGAGGGCTTATTTGTGCTATCGGTTCTTAATCCACGGATCAGCACTATATATTAAAATCTTCTATCTAGCCGGCCAACAGGCCGGCTGTCTTCTGTTAATACGGATTTCATCATGTCAGCTATTATAAATAAGAAACGGCCTCTTTATACCGGTTATGCCGGTTCAGCCTTATTGGAAACACCATTGCTTAATAAAGGCAGCGCTTTTACAGCAGAAGAACGCGCAGCCTTTAACCTGACCGGTTTATTACCGCCACGCTATGAGACCATTGAAGAACAGGTAAGCCGCTGTTATCAGCAATACCGCAGCTTCGACGACGCCATTAATAAGCATATTTATTTACGTGCCATTCAGGATAACAACGAAACCTTGTTCTACCGCTTGGTGCAACAGCATTTAGAAGAAATGTTGCCGATTATCTACACCCCGACAGTGGGTGATGCCTGTGAACAATTTTCTGATATTTATCGCAGTGCCCGCGGCCTGTTTATTAGCTATCAGGATCGCTATAACCTGGACGATGTGCTGCGCAACGCCACTAAAGCCAAAGTAAAGGTTATCGTGGTGACAGATGGTGAGCGGGTATTAGGGTTAGGCGATCAGGGTATTGGTGGTATGGGTATTTCCATCGGTAAATTGTCGCTCTATACGGCCTGTGGTGGTATCAGCCCAGCTTATACCTTACCTGTCATGCTCGATGTGGGTACTAACAATAAAAAGCTGTTAGACGATCCTATGTATATGGGGCTGCGCCAACCGCGGGTTGCTCAGGATGAGTACAATGAGTTTATCGAGCTGTTTATCGCCGCTGTGCAACGGCGTTGGCCTGAAGCGATTATTCAGTTTGAAGACTTTGCTCAGCCTAACGCGATGCCGATCCTGCAACGGTATCGTGATCAGGTACGCTGTTTTAATGATGATATTCAAGGTACGGCTGCAGTAACCGTTGGTACTTTACTGGCCGCCTGTCGCAGTAAAGGGGTGCCGTTACATCAACAGAAAGTGGTGTTTGTTGGCGCGGGTTCGGCCGGCTGTGGTATTGCAGAGGCCATTATCAGTCAAATGGTTGCCGAAGGCATTGCAGAGTCACAGGCGCGTAGCCAAATTTATATGGTGGATCGTTTTGGGTTGCTGACTGAAGGTATGCCTGATCTACGGGATTTCCAACAAGCTTTACAACAATCTGCGGCGGCAATTGCTGGCTGGAACTTCAGTGGTGACTATCCAAGCCTATTAGATGTTATGTATTGCGCCCAGCCAACGGTGTTAATTGGTGTTTCTGGCCAGGCGGGCTTATTTACTGAGCAGATTATCCGGGCTATGAAAAAGGGCTGTGAATTACCGATTATTTTTCCATTAAGTAATCCATCACGACAAGTCGAAGCCACGCCAGAACAGGTAATTGAATGGACCGACGGACAGGTGATTATTGCAACAGGTAGCCCGTTCAAACCGGTTCATTACCAGGGACGTGACTATTTGATTACACAGTGTAATAACAGCTATATTTTCCCCGGGATTGGCTTGGGTGTTATTGCGGCTAAGGCAAGGTTAATTTCTGACGAGATGCTGCGTTCTGCCAGTGAAACGCTGGCTGCGAATTCGCCACTGGCTAATACTGGTAAAGGTGGCCTGTTACCACCTTTTACCGAGCTGGCCGCACTGAGTAAGAAAATTGCTTTTGCGGTTGCCAGGGTTGCTATGCAGCAAGGCTTAGCGCTGGAATTGGACGATAATGCTCTGCAACAGAGAATTGAAGATAATTTCTGGCGCCCGGAATACCGGCAATACCGTAGAACCAGTAATTGATCACGATACGGCGTAGCAGCTTAGTCTGCTTGCCTGATCGTCGTTAACAGTGTGTGTAATTGCTGCTGCTCAAGTGTCTGTTGCTGCAATAACTCCGCGACCAGATTCACGGCGGTCAACACCAATAACTGGTCACGATTAGCGAGTGGCGATTGTGCAGCTGCGGTTGTCAGTCGCTGTTCGAGCTCGGTTTTGATTTGTTCAAGTGTCAGCTTACTATTTGTTGTCGCTTTCAGGCGGTAGTGACGTCCGGCAATCTGCAGCATAAAATTCGGCTCACTCATCCGTTGTTAGGTGCAAGTTCCGCTAATAATTGCCGGACCTGCTGTTCGACCTGTATTTGTTGCTCTTCCTTTTCCATCAGCTCCAGTTGAACCAACTCGTGCTGTTCTTTAAGCGTTGTCAATTCCTGTTGTAACCTTTGATTCTTAACTAGTAGTTGTTTAACCGCAGTTTGTAACTCTTCAAATAACGTTGTGGTAGTCATCATAGCTCCGACCCAGTGTGAAAAGGCGCTACACTAATCAAAGGCCCGCCAGATTGCCAGTAAAACAAGCCATTAGGCGGCTGAATGTTGGTTATCTCGGCAATTTGCCGTGATAGCCACTTTGTTGATCTAAATCAGGTAGCAGTGGTAGCAATCATTTATATTAGGCCAGCTTAATAAACAGGGGGCGATATGCTTAAAACAGTTAGTGTCGAGAGTGAAATGGGTGAGGGGTTTGCGATAACAACACAACTTGGTGATCACCAAATATTTATTGATCAGCCTGTTAATGCCAAAGGCAGTGGCTTGGGGCCAACACCCTTGCAGATGTTGCTGTTTGCTGTGGGTGGCTGTATTGCAACCATTGCGCGTATTGCTGCGTTTCAACAGAAAATCGTGCTGCGAGGAATGAAAATTAAGGTTGACGGCGATTACAACCCGGAGGCACTAATGGGTAAGCCAACTGCTGACCGCGCGGGGTTTCAGCAAATTCGTATCAGTGCAGAAATAGACGCCGATCTGAATGCTGAGCAGAAACAACGCTTTTTAGATGAAGTTTGCGCCCGTTGTCCGTTGCACGATAATTTGCTGAATGGCACAGTGGTGAACCATCAACTGGCATAAGTTAAGCTGGCAATAACCGCGCAACCACGGCCTTGATCTTTCCCCTGATACAAGGCCTGATCTGCCAGTTTAACCCATTGCTCCAGTGAGTCTGTGCTGGTTGCCAGCGCTGCGATACCAAAGGTTGCACTGATACATAATGGCTTGTCCTGATATGTAAAGGGTTGCTGCTGCAGTGTGGTTAATAAGTCTTCGCAGAATTTTTTCGCGCCAGTGGCATCACAATCGCTTAGCGCCAGAATAAACTCCTCGCCGCCCCAACGCCCACAGAGATCACTTTCGCGCAGCCGTTGTTGCAGTAACGCCGCAAAGTGTTGTAAGGCCAAATCACCGGCAGCATGCCCGTACTGGTCATTGAAGCGTTTGAAGTGATCCAGATCGATTAACACTATGCTGAGCGGAATAGTTTGTCGACAGGCTTGCGAGCGTAAAAGGTTAAAGCGCTCACCAAAACCTGATCGGTTTAATAATCCGGTCAGGCTATCGTGTTCAGCGCGTTGCTTCAGTTGTTGAGTCAGCGTTTCTAACGCCTGGGTACGCTCAGTAACCAATAATGCTAATTTTGCGTTTCGCCGTTTCAGGCTTAATTCACGCCAATAGATGATGGCACTGATGCTAAGCAGTAATAGCAAAATACCTATAATCCACAACAGCGGAGACTGCCACCAGGGGGCGGCGACCTGAATATTGATGCGTAGAGGTGAAGCAGAAGTTATCCCCTGACTATTTTGGCCTTCAACTTCCAGCTGATACTGACCGGCGGGTAAATTAACGTAGCGTAATTCTCTGTTACGACTGGCACTGCTCCAGGCGGAGGATAGCCCTAATAAACGGTAACGGATAGTGTTTTTTTCTGGTTCCCGATAGTCCAATACCGAAAAACCCAGTACTAACTCTCGGTAATCCGCCGCCAAATTAATCTCTGAAACCTCACCTGAATATTGGATAGTGTAATTAGCGCCATCAATCAGTACCTTACTCAGTTTGACGTTAGGAACGGATAGTCGCTCCGTATCAGGATCAAACTTGCTGACGACGGTACCATTAGCTGTCCCCAGATAGAGGGTACCATCTGCCGCGACGCTATGTGCATTGCGTTGCAGTGTGAGATCCGGTAGGCCATCGTTGGTGCCATAACTTATAAACCGCTGTATCTGTTGATCAAAGCGAGCCGGCTGAGGGATCCCCACAAA